>JAVQWE010000066.1:0-9913 GCA_033579175.1 Phycisphaerales bacterium
CTTGAAGGAAATCATGATCGGGGCTTTGGCGGCAGCCAGCCTGTTCATGATCAGCATGATTGTCAAGAAAGGCAATCCGCAACCGCTGCAGGTTCCCCAGCCGGTCCAACGCGCACCGGAGCCGGACATCGTGGCCATTGATGGCGCTGAACCGATTGCCGGAATTGCCGGCGCAGGCAACCCCACCCTGGAGGGCATGGAACTCAACGACGAGGAACTGCGCAATCAGCAGATGGTTGAGCAGGTCAGCAACATGATCAAGGAAAACCCCGATTCCGCCGCCCAACTTGTCAAACGATGGTTAAACAGGAGCTGAGACAGGTTTCGTGCCGGATGCCCCTGCATACCGCCTGACGTCGGCGGGTTCAGGGTGCTCGGACGGCAGATTCCTGATCCGGAAACGCCTATGCCGGAAGTCAACGGAGTTCGAAAGGCCGCGATCCTGCTGCTTACGATCGACCAGGATTCCGCCGCCGAGGTGCTCAAACGACTGCCTCCCGAAGCGGTGGAGGAAGTCTCCCGGGAGATCGCTTCGATGGGGGAGATCAACAAGGAGTTCCGCAAGGAGGTCTTTCGAGAGTTCTATAACACTGCCTTGGCCAATCAATACATGGCCGAAGGGGGACTGGAATATGCCAAAGCGCTGCTGAAGAAAGCATTAAGCGGACAGGACGCCGAGCGCGCCATCAAGCAGGTGGCCTCTCAGGTGCAGACGACGCCTTTCTCGTTCCTGCAGAAGGCAGAAAGCGAAAACCTGCTCACCTTCATTCAGGATGAGCACCCCCAGACCATCGCCCTGATCCTGGCTCACATTCCCCCGCAGAAGGCAAGCGACATCCTCGTAGGACTGCCGAGCCAGAAGCAGGTGGAGGTAGTCAAGCGGATCGCCAACATGGAACAGACGAGCCCGGAGGTGATCAAGGAAGTGGAGCAGGGCCTTGCTCATCGGCTCAGCGACATCGTCAGCCAGACCTTCGAGAAGGCCGGGGGCGTGGAGACGGTGGCGGAGATGCTCAATCTGGCAGATCGATCCACCGAAAAGGGCATCATGGAAGGGCTGGAGGCCGAAGACCCCGATCTGGTCGAGAGCATTCGCCGGCTGATGTTCGTCTTCGAGGATATCCTGCTGGTGAACGACAAGGGCATTCAGGCCGTTCTGAAGGAAATCGAGAACGACACCCTCGCCTTGGCATTGAAGACGGCCAGCGAAGAACTCAAACAGAAAATCTTCAAGAACATGTCGGAGCGGGCGGCCCAGCTCATTCAGGAAGATATGCAGTACATGGGCCCGGTCCGCGTGGCCGATGTCGAGCAGGCTCAGCAGAAGATCGTGGATGTCGTGCGAAGGCTCGAGGACGCCGGCGAAATCATCATCGCCGGCCGCGGCGGCGAGAAGGAAATGGTGGTCTGATTCCCGTGAGCCAGTGCGGTTGACGGTGGGTGAGACGATTGATTTCGCAAGCAAAATCCATGCCAGTGCTCAAATCCACAGCTTCCGATGCCAAACCCCTGGCGTTCTCCATGCGGGACATCGAAAAGCAGGCAGCGGAGCTTCTCTGGAACGCCCGCAAGCAGGGGGAATTGATGCTGGCGAAGGCCCGTGCCGAGGCCGAAGTCATCCGGAAGCAGGCTCACGAGCACGGGTTCGAGCAGGGCAGGCAACAAGGGCTGCGGCAGGGCAGAGAGGAAGGCACCGACATCGGCCGCCGCGAAGCCCTCGAGGAAAAGCGGGCGGAACTGACCTCGCTTTTTCAGGCCATTCGATCGATCCTCCATCAATTGGAACAATCCCGGCAGGAACTGCTGGTTTCCGCCGCGAACGATGTGGTGAGGCTTGCGGTCGCCATCGCCCGGCGCGTGGTGCGGCGCGTGGCCGAGCAGCCGGCGGTTCTGACCGACACACTCGAGGCGGCGCTGAAGCACGTCGTCGGCCACAACGACGTCAGGATTGTCATCCATCCATCCCAGCGCGCACTGTTGCTGGATTCGCTCAAATCCCTGCAGTTGCAGTGGCCGGCACTGAAGCATGCGGAGCTGATCGGAGATTCGGCCATCGCTCCCGGGGGGGCGAGGATTCTCACGTCGCATGGGGAAGTGGATGCGACGCTCGACGGCATGATTGATCGTATCGCCGCGGAGATTGCCGCATGAGCGTGCTGGAGTCCCACATTCTGGCAGCGGAGGCGACGCTGCCGTTTGGCGTTCGGGGAACCGTTCAGGCTGTGACCGGACTCACCATCGAAGCCATCGATCTGGCGCTGCCGGTGGGATCGATGTGCCGAATCCACACCAGTGTCGGCCCCTGCGCGGCAGAAGTGATCGGCTTTGCCGACGATCGCACGCTGCTGATGCCGCTTTCCTCCCCCCGAGGCGTGACCCGCGGTGACCGCGTGGAGAACGTCGCCTCGGCTCCGCGGGTCGCCTGCGGGCCGGAGTTGCTCGGTCGGGTGGTTGATGGCTTCGGCCGTCCGGCCGATCAGCTCGGCCCGGTGGGCGCGCGCCACTGGCGGCGCATCGACCAGAAATCTCCCGCGCCACTGGCACGCCTGAACATCCGCCAGCCCCTGTGCACCAGCGTCCGCGCGATCGATGCCCTCTTGACCTGCGGCCGAGGCCAGCGCATGGGGATCTTCAGCGGACCGGGGGTGGGCAAATCGACGTTGCTGTCGCAGATTGCGCGGCATTGCGACGCCGACGTAAGCGTGATCGCCCTGATCGGGGAGCGCGGCCGGGAGGTGAGGGAGTTTCTTGAGAATTCCCTCGGCCCGGAAGGACTGAAGCGTTGTGTGGTGGTTGTCTCCACCAGCGATGATCCCCCTCTGCTGCGCGTGCGGGCGGCGAAGGTCGCCTGCACGATCGCCGAGCATTTCCGCGATCAAGGATGCAACGTCCTGTTGCTGATGGATTCACTGACGCGACTGGCTCAGGCCCAGCGGCAGATCGGACTTGCCGCCCGGGAGCCGCCGGCGACTCGGGGCTACCCGCCGTGTGTTTTTGCGCTGCTGCCGGAGATTCTGGAGCGGGCCGGTAGAACCGAGTCTGGCAGCATTACGGGATTCTACACGGTTCTTGTCGAGGGGGATGATTTCAATGAACCGATTCCCGATGCGGTCAAGGGTATCACCGACGGTCACCTGTGGCTCAGTCGCCAGCTTGCCAACCGGGGGCATTTCCCGGCGATCGATGTGCTGCAGAGCATCAGCCGGGTCCGGGGCGACGTTTGCGACAGCGCGCAGTTGACCATGGCGCGGCGGATTCAGTCACTGCTGGCGGTTTATCAGGACATCGAGGATCTGGTGAACATCGGGGCATACGTCGCGGGCGTCAACTTTGAGTACGACGTGGCGGTGCAGAGCCGTAAACGGGTGGTTGAGTTTCTCCGTCAGGATGCGGCGGCGCCTACGACGCTGGAACAGGCACGCAAGGAGCTGACCGATCTTGTTGCGTGGATCGAGCAGGTGGAAAATGTGGTGGCGGCCTCCGGCAAGGGTGTGACGGCTCCAGAGAAACGTCGTTGATGCGAAGGCGCAGAGGTGCTGAACGACCGGAATAGCCAGGAGCAGGGCATTCGATGGCGCGGTTTCGATTCTCACTTGCCGGTTTGCTTCGTCATCGCAAGCAGTTGGAGCGCCAGGAGCAGCGGAAGGTTGCCGAGCATCAGGCGTGGGTGAAACGGTTAACCGATGAGCTGCACCGCATGGATGCTCAAAGGAACAGCGTGGTGCAGGAGGTCCGGCAGCATCACCTGAGCGGGCGGCTGGACATCTCATTCCTTACCGCACACCGACGATACGCCGCCGCCATGCAACGCCGGGCGGTCGAGCAGGCCCGACGGATCGTCGCAGCCCAGCAGGCGCTGGACGACGCCCGGACGAAGCTGGTGGAAGCCGCGCGGCAGCGAAAAATCATCGAGAAGCTTCGCGAGAAGCGATATCAGGAATGGTTGGCTCAGCAGGAACGGGCAGCCGCGGTTCAACTGGATGAAGTCGGTACTCAGATGGCGTCGGATTCGCTGTCAGGCCAACAGAGCAACCGCAGATGCTGAATAAGCTGTATCAGGTTCTGGTCCTCACGCTGGCGATGAATTTCCTCGCGGTTGCCGCCGGGGTGGGGTGGCTTTGGGCGAGCGGGCGGCTGCAGCGCCAGCGTGTCGAACAGATCAAAGACCTTCTGATGGCTCCGGTGGGGGAGCCTGTGGAAGTCAAGCTGGAAGAGCCGCAAGCCCCCACCACCCGACCGCTGGAGAAGCTGGAAGAAATGCTTTCGCGTGCCGCCGGCCGGACCACCGCCGAGCAGGTGGAGGCAATCCAGCAGGCGTTCGACACTCAGCGCAGCGAGCTGGATCGCCGCTATCGCGAACTGGAGGATCTGCAACGGCAGGTGGATCTGGCCAAGGACCAACTGGCGCGCGATCGTGCAGCGCACGAACTGGAGGCGCGCCGGTTTGCCGAGTTCCAGAACGAGCGGCGCAAGCTCGCCGAAGATAAAGGATTTCAGGACAGCCTCGCGATGTATCAGGCCCTCCCCCCGCGACAGGCGAAAAACCTGCTCATGGGCCTCGATGACCAGACGCTGGCGCGCTATTTGCAAGCGATGCAGCCGCGGACGGCGTCGAAGATTCTGAAGGAGTTCAAGACGCCCGACGAAACCGCCCGCATCCAGCGCGTGCTGGAGAGGGTGCGGCAGAACCAGGCCTCGGCTGGCTCTTGAACATGGCGTCCATCGGGCAGAATTTGCCGACTCTTCCCGCAAAACCCGCGCGTTCACCGACGGTGGCGGGGGGGTCGGGTCGAGCCGGTGCGGATCGAAGCGATTTCAACCGGGTTCTTCATGGCGCGGCAGGCAGAAGCGCATCGGCCGACGGCCAGAACGCTCAGGCGGCTTCCCCCGAGTCAGATACGGTCAGAGCTGAAACGGTTCAACCACCTTCGAGCCGGCCCCGTGAGTCCAGCGGGGAAGCAACTCCCCCGGTCGGGGAACCCGCTGAAGCCGAAGTTCACGACCCGGCCTCCAAAGCTGAAGCCCCCGCGCCCAGTCCGGTTGCGGAGCCGGTGCAGCCGCCGTTGGCGGAGATGGCCGCACCCGTGCAGATTTCGATCGTGGGCATCGACGCGGCAGCGGGCGCGCAGACCCCGCCCGCGGACGCGGCAGCCATAGTCGTGCCGGCTGCGGGTGCTCTGGAGGCTTCAGTGAAGTCGTCGGCGGCCCCGGGCGATGGTCTTCCGGTGATGGGAACACCCGCGGGGGTGGTCACACCGGCCGAATCGGGGCCGGATTCCGCTGAACGCCAGGCTCGTGCAGGAATATCCAACCCATCTTCGCTGTTGCCTCGGCAGGGCTTCGCGACTTCGGCGGCCGCCGTGGCTCAGCCGGCCGAGGGAACGGCAATCGGCGTAAATGAGGCAGAGGGTGCCGCGTCAGCAGTGAATCAAGCCAGCGAAAGCCCGCGACCGGAAGTCGTCCGAACCGACGTTGCACGAGACGTGTCAACGCCGTCAAGCCCCGCTTCGGCCGCAACCGGGTCGGTCGGAGGGGTGGGCACGGGGGGCGTGACACCGACGGATTCGATCCCGCCGCCGACACTGGAGGGGAAGACGGCTTCGGAACCCCCCCGGGTTCAGCAGTCGGCTGGGCAGGCAGCCGATCCGCCGCCCGCCTCCCGGTTTGAGGCAGTGAACCATCCACGAATCGTCTCGGCCGTCCGTGGGCAACTCCTGCCGGACGGGGGGACGATGCAGATCCGGCTCGATCCCCCGGAACTGGGGACGTTGCTGATCCACGTGACGGTTCGCGGCGGGCTGGTAGAGGCGACGTTCCAGACTCCCAGCGCGCAGGCATCGCAGTTGCTCAGCCACAGTCTGGTGCAGTTGAAACATGCCCTGGAGTCGCAGGGTGTCGGCGTCGATCGGCTGAGCGTGAGTCAGGCACCTCGCAACGAGCGTTGGGAGACCGCACCGGATCGCCATTCATCCGCGCAACAGCAACAGTCTCATTGGGACTGGGAACGCCACGGCGAACAACAACGCAGGGACGCGCTGCGCCGGATGTGGGCAAGGCTGGGTGTGGGCGACCCACTGGATCTGGTGGCGTGAACGGGAATTGTGTCATTTGCGGCGGTTCCGGAAGCTGATCTCTCAAGCCGTGAACCCGACAGGTGCATCAACAGGAGTTTCATCATGAGCGCATCGGCGGTTACATCGATCGCAGCGGGCGGCGCGAATCCGATCACGTCCAGCAGGCTGAAGCTGAAAACAGAGGACTTCATCAGGATGATGATCACGCAGCTGCAAAATCAGGACCCGCTGGAGCCTGCCAAGAACGAACAACTGCTGGCGCAGATGAGCCAGATCGGCCAGTTACAGGCGACCGATGCGCTGCAAGACGCCCTCAAGACGATGGTATTGCAGAACAACCTCTCGGCTGCCAGTTCGCTGATCGGCCGAATGGTTCAGGGGGTATCGAGCACTGGAGAGCAGGTGGAGGGGCTGGTCAACTCGGTGCGGGTTGAGGGAAACGACGTGGTTCTGGAACTGGATAACGGTCACAGCGTGCACCTGGCGAAGGTTACGTCCATCGCCCCTCCACGCCAAACCCAAGGATCAGTCGGGTAAGAGCATCGATGTAACCGGTTTCACCGTGGGTGGTGGGGTTGCAAACCCCGATTCCGAGAAGTGGAACGGGTTTTGCATTGATCAGAGATGCGGAGCAGGCAGGCCCGTCGGCGGAGCGGTCGGGCGATCAGAGAAGGCAGGAATTGCGTCGATCGCGCAGGGAACGCGCGTCGGCCACTGACAGGGCACCATGGCACTTACCAGCACTCTCTTCACCGGCCTGAGCGGGCTGGATGTCAATCAGACCCGGCTCAATGTCGTGGGTAACAACATCGCCAACGTCAATACCGTGGGATTCAAGAGCAGCCGCGCGCTGTTTCGGCCGCAGTTCTACGTGACCGATTCCGCCGGTTCACCCCCGGGGAGCGACTTCGGCGGAGCCAATCCATCGCAGCGCGGCCTCGGCGCCACGGTCGCTACGATTCAGAAGAATTTTTCCGCCGGAACTCTGGAAACGACCGGTCGCAACACCGACCTTGCCATCGACGGGGATGGCTTCTTTGTCGTGCAGGGCAAGGAGCAGAAGTTCACCAGGGATGGATCGTTCGTTTTGAATCAGAACAACGAGCTGGTCACCGCTGGCGGCGACTTTGTTCAGGGATTTGGCGTCGATGCCGACGGGAACATCGTTCCGGGGCAGCTTCAGAACATTCGAATTCCCCTGGGCAGCCTCACCAAGGCCGAGGCGACGACCCTCGTCGAGCTGCAAGGGAACCTGAACGCCGGCGGGGAACTGGCCACCACCGGAAACGTGCTGCTTTCCAATCCGCTGACCGACATCGGCTCCGGAAGCCCCGCGGCGCCGACAGGGGATTCGCTGCTGATTGACCTTCGCGAATCCGATGGCTCCGGTGTACCCAGCGGGACGGCGTTGTTCACCGACGGGCAAACCATCAGCCTTTCGGCCAAGCGAGGCGGCCGGTCGTTGCCGGCGTTGACCCTCAATGTGACTTCCTCCACGACAGTAAATGACCTGAACGCGTTTCTGAACCAGGCGTTGGGCATTGACACGACGCTGGCCAGTGGAAGCTCCAATCCCGGAGCGACACTGCTTTCGTCGGCGTCGGGGACCGATCCATCCACCACACGAAGGCTCCGGATCGAAAGTCATCTGGGTCGGCAGAACGCGTATTCGCTGGATGGCACGACTCTTGGCGCCTCCCTGGGTTACACAGAGACAACCCAGGCCACCGGAGAAAGCGCGTACACCAGCTTCCCCGTGTACGACTCTTTGGGCAACAAGCTGACGGTCAGCGTGGTCACGGTTCTGGAAGGCGCCGACGCCAGTGGCACGACGTGGCGTCAATATGTCTACAGCGGCGACGATACGGACTCGGCCACGTTCGATCCTGCCTCCGATGGAATCCGCATTGCCACGGGTACGATCCAGTTCGACACCAACGGCAAGGTGCGAACCACCGCGCCGCTGGCGGTTTCGATCGACCGGTTGAATACCGGTGCCGGCGATCCCCTCAGCTTCGGGCTGAATTACGCCAGCCTCAACGCCATCGCCGACAGCTCTGCCAACTCCTCCAGCATCTTCGGAGAGCCCAACGGCAAACCCATCGGAACGCTCACAAGCTTCACGATCGGAACGACCGGCGACATCATCGGATCCTACGACAACGGCACGCGCGAGTTGCTCGGACAGATTGCCGTGGCCACCTTCGATAACAACGAAGGCCTGGAGGATCGTGGCGGGAATCTTTATGTCACCGGTGGCAACAGCGGTACGCCGAAGATCACCGCACCCCTGCAACTCTCGGCAGGCGGGATTCGTTCCGGCACGCTGGAGCTGAGCAATGTCGACCTGAGCGAAGAATTCGTGAACCTCATCATTTCCTCGACGGGGTTCACGGCCGCCAGCCGCGTGATTTCGACGAGTGATCGGCTGCTGACGGAGCTGCTGAATACAAGCCGGTGAGACGGAAGCGATTTGCGGCAACCTGAACCATGAGGAGCAGCCCACGGAACGAACCGGAAAACCTCCACCGCCGTGCAGACACCCGCGGCGGCGGGACCGTGCGCCATCGGCGCGGTTTCCAGGATTGCAGCCCTCGCGACAGGGTGTTTATTCTGCTGTCGCGGGGGCGTTTTATTCTTTCCCGCAGGCTCCGGCGGCCGAGGCGCAACCATCGCCCCGGGATTGCTCCGGCCTGCTTGACCCGAAGGCTCTTTGCTCTTTCCTGCTTATGATCACCCTTACGCGACTCAACGGCCAACCTTTCGTGATCAACGCCGAAAAGATCCGCACGATCGAGAAGACCCCGGATACGCTCATCTGCTGCGAAGACGGCGAGCGGCTCATGGTCAAGGAAGACATGAGCGAGGTGCTGCGGCGTGCCATCGACTATGCCCGACTGATCCGCAAGCCGATCACGGAATAACCAGCTCCGTCTGCAGCCCAGACGCCGGTTCCGGGCACCCCGGGGCCGATGAACCGGCGGTTTGAAAATCATAATTCGCCTTGGCCGTGTGCCGATACAACGATCAGCACCGGCCGTCTGCAGGTCGTTTATCGGACCGGTCGTGGATCAGGGTTCGCCCATGGCCGAGAAGGAACCAAAAAAAGACAAATCCGAAGCGGGGGATAAGAAGTCGGAGGGCGCGAAGAAGGGGTCGTTCTTCACGCGGCTTCCGGTGCTGCTGGGTGGCGTCATGGCCATTGAGGCAGTAGTGCTGATTGTGGGTTTGAAGATGCTCGGTTTCGGCAAGCCCAAGGAGGTGGTTGCCGCTGAGCTTGCCGAGCATGAGGAACATGCCGAATCGGACTCGCAAGCCGCCCACGAAGACTCAAGCCATGCCTCCCACGGAGCTTCCGGTTCCGCAGAGAAGCAGAAGGACAAAGAAGCCGACCCGGCCGCCCGGAAGCTGGAGAAGCGCAAGCTGTACGAGCTTCCGCTGGTGGAATTCCGGGCGCCCAACAAGATGTCAGGCCGGACGTTCCTGTACGACATCTCGATTTACACCATGGTGCGGGGGGAGAACGTGGACCGCGTGAGCCGCGTTCTGAAAGAGCGCGAGGCCTTGATAAAAGACCGTGTGCGCACCATCATAGCACAGAGCGATCCGGAGAAACTCGGAGGCGGCTCGGAACCGGGCCTTGAGACACTCCGGCGGCAGGTCAAGTATCAGCTTGACGAGATCGTCGGCGAGGGTCTGGTGGAAGAGGTTCTGGTCCCGCGCTGCATCCCGTTTCGCACAGACTTCTAGAGCCTAGGAGAGGCTCTGTCTCCGGATCGGCAAGCCAAGGATGGTGCCGTCATGGCCGAAGCCGACCCTCTCCCCTCTGGCGAGCAATC
>JAVQWE010000067.1:0-9886 GCA_033579175.1 Phycisphaerales bacterium
CCAGATTCCGGCCAGATGACGGATTTTTCCTCCATTTTAATCGTTGGCGAACGGGGCATGCTGGCTCATGCATTCCGAGAGGTGCTGGCCGGGCGGGGCATGGCGGTGACAGGGGGGGACCTGCCGCAGCTGGATATCACCGATGCATCGCATGTGGCAGCATGGTTCGACCGGGTCCGGCCGACCTTGGTGATCAACTGCGCCGCCTACACCAATGTCGACGGCTGCGAAAAGCCCGATTCCCCTGCGGTGGCGGTAAATGGGCTGGCTGTGGGGACGCTCGCACGGGAAGCCCGACGGCTCGGTGCCACGCTCGTGCATTTCAGTACGGACTATGTGTTCGACGGCACCTTGCGCCGGCCGCTCAAACCCGACGACCCGGTTGCACCGCAAAGCGCCTACGGACGATCTAAGTTGCTGGGCGAACAGGAGTTACAGCGCGCAGACCCCCCGGGCTGGCTGCTGATCCGAACGGCTTGGCTGTACGGCCCGAACGGGTCAAACTTTCCGCAAGCGATGCTTTCGGCGGCCAAGGCAGGCAAGCCGCTTCGGGTCGTGGATGACCAGATCGGCAGCCCTACCTACACCCTCGACTTGGCCCAAGCGACGCTGGATCTGCTGCAACAGGGGGCTTCGGGCATCTGGCATGTCTCCAACGCCGGCCAGACCAGCTGGTTCGGCTTCGCCAAGGCAATTTTTCAGGAATTCGGGATCGCGCCGGTGTCGCTGGAGCCGATTACCAGCGAGCAGTGGAAGCAAATCAAGCCCGACAGCGCCATCCGACCGTCTTACAGTGTCTTCGATCTCTCACCGCTGGAAAGACTCCTCGCTCGGCCCATGCCGAGCTGGCAGGATGCCCTCCGAAGATACCGCGCGGCATTGGGGAAGGGCTGAGTCCTCAGCCGTCGGGGCTCGCCGGACACGGTTTCGATTGCGTCAGTCGGGCAAACCAGGCAATCTGCTTAATCTGCGGAAAAAAATGAAGCTGGCCCGGGCAAGGCCAGCTTCAGGGGCTGGTGGAAGAGTCTTCGGGTTGGGGCAAGACTCCTCCACATCGGGGAAGGATGGATCGTCGCGCGCTTCTAACTTGCCACCTGAACCATCAGTCGCCAAATCGACCGCTTTTATTTCCTGACACGGCCTCTAGAATCCGTCCGACCATCAGGAGGTTTCCGTGCGAATCGTTGTAACCGGTGCGGCCGGATTCATCGGGTCCAACCTGATTAAACGCCTCAGCCGCGACGGCCACGACACCCTGGCCGTCGACGACTTCTCCTCCGCCACCTGGTCCAATCTGGTGGATTACCCCGGCGACGTCCTGACGGCCGATACCTGCCGTGACATTGATACGCTCCGGAGGTTCGGCAAGTTCGACGTGATTTTCCATCAGGCGTCCATTACCGATACCACGGTTACCGACCAGAAGCGGATGATGACCAACAACGTTGAGTCCTTCCGAAACATCCTGGAATGGGCGGCGGAGACCGGCGCAAGGGTGGTCTGGGCCAGCAGTTGCAGCATTTACGGTCAGGGACCGGTGCCGATGCGGGAATCCCAGAAGCCCCAGCCCTTGAATGTCTATGCGTTTTCGAAGTTGCAGATGGAACGGCTGGCACGCCTTTTTGCCCCCCGGCTGAAGCACCCGATCATCGGCCTGCGCTACAGCAACGTCTACGGCCCTGGCGAAGCCCATAAGGGCAGATTTGCCAGCATGATCTACCAGCTTGCCCGGCAGATGCGCGCCGGGCAACGCCCGCGGGTGTTCGAGCACGGGCAGCAGAAACGGGACTTTGTGTACATCGAAGATGTCGTGCAGGCGAACCTCAAGGCGATGCAGGCTCGGGAAGGGGGCAATTTCAACGCCGGTGCCGGAGCAAGCTGGAGTTTCAATGAGGTGATTGCCGAGCTGAATCGGGTCCTCGGGACCAATCTCGAACCAGAATACTTCAAAAACCCGTATGACTTCACGCAGGATTGGACGCAGACCGACCTGTCCGAAGCCCGCCGGGTCCTTGGCTATCAGCCCCAGTTCGACCTGCGCCGGGGAATCGAGGCCTACCATGAATCAGGGGCACTGGGGGTTTGACCGGCCGAAGGCGGCTGGCCAACTGCCCCGATCTTTCTCGGACGCCTGTTCGAAGGTCCGTCACGCTGTGAGAGGAGCTTCCGCCGGTCGGGCGAGAGGGCTCAGGGCACGTTGGCAGCCATGCCCCATCTCCGGGACGGAAAATTTTACCTCGCGGTATGCGGGTTTTGATTCTATAATCATTGAAGTGAATGAGTCTTTGAATCGATAAATCTGTCCACGGGGCCGATCGGTTTCGACCGGATGGCGGTGGTGCAGGTGGCATGCCCGGGACGCTCACTTGGCCCGGTTAACAATGTGAGCAAACATCAACTGCCAACAACAGTGATGTCGCTGGCCGCGTCGGCTTCGGCGCCGGTCAGCTCGCAATGGCTGCCTGATTACAGGCGGTCTCGGCCTGGCGCGGAGGTCTGCGACGCGCCGGCTGAAGACAGCAGACTGGCTCGAGCGCTTTGACTGAGGCGCCGGGCGAGGATCTTCAGTCTGGTCCGCCGGCAAGGGTGTCGGTGCTCGAGCCGGCGGATGAGATCAAATCACCGACTACGCATGTAGAGGCCGGCACTGACGTCGTCACGGGACGCGGGTTCGATTCCCGCCGGCTCCAGTTCTTCTGTCGGGGTGCTTTCCCTCCATCCGGGAGAGCATGAGGGGGGACATCCACCGGCTTTCGAGGTACACTCGCGGCCTGAACGGGCATGCGCCGCTCGACCGCCTGGATCATCTTCCTTCTGACGCTGGCGATCTTTGCCGTCGCGTTTCTCTGGCCGCTGGGGATGGTGGTTTTCGGGGGCTTCCTTGAGGACGGTCGGCCGACATTCAAGTTCCTGCTGGGTGTGTTCCGCAATCCGATCTACGCCGAGGGGCTGCTCAACAGCCTGGGCATTGCCCTGGGCACAACCACGCTGGTAACGCTGATCGCCGTGCCATTGGCCTGGATGGCCAATCGCTACGAGTTTGCCGGCAAGCGGCTGTTTCAGGGGTTGCTGCTGGTACCAATGATCCTGCCGCCTTTCGTGGGCGCGATCGGCTTTCAGCAGATGCTGGGACAATACGGATCGCTCAACACGCTGCTCAACCTCGGGCCGATCGACTGGATCGGACAGGCGCGCTACTTCGGGGTGATCACGCTGCAGGCGCTGGCGCTGTATCCGATCATGTACCTGAACGTCGCGGCGGCGCTGGCCAACATTGATCCTGCCATGGAGCAGGCTGCCGAGAATCTCGGCTGCACCGGCTTCCGCAAGTTCCGTCGCATCACCCTCCCGCTGATCATGCCCGGGCTGTTTGCGGGGGGAACGATTGTCTTCATCTGGAGCTTCACCGAACTGGGCACGCCGCTGATCATGAACTTCACGCGCTGCGCGCCGGTGCAGGTGTTCGACGCGCTGAAGGAAATCGGGTCCAGCTCCCTGCCCTATGCCCTGGTGTTCGTGATGCTTTCGGCCAGCGTGACGCTGTACGCGCTGAGCAAGTGGTTGTTCGGCGGACAGGCGTACGCGATGCAGAGCAAGGCTTCGGTGGCCTCCAGCACCGTATCCGCGCGGGGTTTGGCAGCCCTTCTGATTCCACTGATCTTCGCCGCGGTGATGTTCATCGCCTTGCTGCCACACCTGGGCGTCGTGCTGACCAGCTTCGCCCGCCCGGGAAGCTGGTATCAGTCGGTCCTGCCCGCGCAATACTCTCTGGAGAATTATGTCGAGGCGCTCGGGCATGGCATGACGGTCAGCTCGATCCGCAACAGCCTGATCTACGCGACGCTGGCGGTGATGTTCAATCTCGTCGTCGGCATCGCAGTGGCATTTGTGGTCGTACGATCAGACTTGCGGCTGCGGCATGTTCTGGACGCATTGGCGATGATGCCTCTGGCCGTGCCCGGACTGGTGATGGCCTTCGGTTACCTGGCCATCAGCTCCTGGCTGAGCCGGCTGGATTGGGTCAAGGAAAGCGATCTTCTCAAGAGCCTGTTCGATGTGCAGGTGAACCCCATGCTGTTCCTTGTCGTGGCCTACGCCGTTCGACGGCTGCCGTACATGGTTCGCTCGGCTGTTGCCGGGCTGCAACAGACGTCGGCGACTCTGGAGGAAGCGGCTTCGAATCTCGGGGCCAGCGGATTCACGGTGGTTCGTCGCATTACCGTTCCGCTGATCACGGCCAACCTGATCGCCGGTGCGATGCTGGCCTTTGCCTTTTCGATGCTGGAAGTTTCCGACAGTCTCATGCTGGCCCAGCGTCAGGACTATTTCCCCATCACCAAGACAATTTACGAGCTTTTCCAGCTCATCGGGACGGGAAAGTATCTGGCCAGCGCGCTGGGGGTCTGGGCGATGGTGTTCCTGGGGGTGACGATCCTGGGCGCCAGTGCAATCCTGGGCAAGAAAATGGGTGCGATCTTCCGGGTGTAAAAGCCTCGAAGGTGACCTTGCCCTGCAGGCGGTTTTCGACGAATCTTTCGGGCACACGGAGGATTCATGCGATCTGCCTGCCGATTTGCCATCGTCAGCATCGTGGCCTGTCTGGGAGGCTGCCAGCGAGGGGGCGAGCCGCTGGTACTTCAACCGGAAGCGTTTCTGCGCGAGTCCACGCTGGAGAAACCCGAGACATCGGGTCGTCGGACTGCGATCGACCAGCCCGGAATCGTCAATTACGACAATGTGCGGGTCGATCTGCTCCGTCCTGAAGAGGAGGCTCCTGCGGGCAACTCCGGCGACCCGGTGACCGTGCCGCAGTCGGTGGCGGCGCTGGTCCCGTCTCCTTCCACTACTGCTCCACCGCTGCCCCCCCTTGGCACGGGAACCGCCGCTGTCCTCGGGCGGGTGGTGGTGGAGGTCAATGGCGAGCCCATCTTCTCCCGCAAAGTGCTTCAGCCCATTGAGCCGGACCTGGCCGCGCGGGCGCGGGAGATGGACCCGGAGTCGTTCCGGAAAGCTGCCGCCCGGGCCATCCGCGAGCAGATTGACTTCCTGATCCGCACGGAGCTGGAAGTGGCGGCAGCCAGGAAGAACCTCAGCGCGCAGGACCTTCTGGTTGCTGATGCGCTGACGGAGCAATGGCGTCGCAAGCAGGTGACGGAGGCGGGCGGATCGCTGGAGGAGGCGCGTCGGAAGGCTCGCGCCGAAGGAACCACCTTCGAAGAAAAGGTCATGGATGAATACCGGGCGAATCTCGTCCGCATCTACTATTCCAAAAAAATCTTCCCGCGGGTGCAGGTCAGTGCGGATGAAATGCGGAGATTCTACGATCGCAACCGACAGACGCTGTTTACTGAGCGGGCCGCAGCACAGTTCCGGCTGATCAAGGTAGACGTGAAAAAGGTGGGAAGCGCCCCCATGGCGCTGGCCAAGGCTGAAGAGCTGCGCGACCGCGCCCGCCGGGGCGAGGATTTTGAGACGCTCGCCCGGGAATACAACGATGATTCGCGCCTCCGCAGCAACGGGGGCGACGTGGGGATGATCGACCGCGGGGCCTTCGCACGCCAGAAAGTGGAAGAGGCCGTCTGGGCACTGTCTCCCGGGCAGATCACTGATGTCATCGAAGACAGCGGGGCCTACTATATCGCCCGGCTGGAGCAGAAGAAGGAAGGTCGCGAGCGCTCGTTCGAGGAAGAGGCTGTTCAGGATCAGATCCGCCGGGAACTGTCCTCACGACAACTGACGGAAATGCGTGAACGACGTCGCGAGGAGCTGCTTCAGAACGCGGTTGTCAACCCATATCCTCCCCCGATCGAGCCGCTGGTGGAAATCGTAATGCAGAAGTACCCCTATTGGGCGATGAAAACCGACGGCTAGCCCATGCAAAGCCGCTCTGCGTTGAAACGATTTTGCAGGACCATGCACGGGGCGCCCGGCGGCTGTACCCCGGATCCTGCGACAGCCATGGATCAATCCGATGAATCCCTGCCGAACTCTGCACGTTGTGTGTGCTCTGGTCTTTTCGGGAATTTGCCTGACGGGGTGGGCGGAAGTGCCCCTGCCTCCGCCGCCCACCGTGCACACCGTCGAGCAGGTGGATGATTTTTTCGGCACAAAAGTTGCGGACCCCTATCGCTGGATGGAGGAAGACAACTCGCCTGAGCTGCGGCAGTTCATTGATGCCCACAACGCGCGGACCCGCGCCTACCTCGATTCCCCGCTGCGCCAGCGCCTGAGACAGCGGGTGACGGAGCTGCTGGACTTCCCCCGGCAGTCTCCTCCCGTCCGCTGGGGCAACTTCGCCTTCTATTCCTCGAACACAGGATTGCAGAATCAGTCAGTTCTGCATGTGACCGAACAGATCGGAGAACCCGGGCGCGTCCTGATCGACCCCAATCAACTGAGCGAGGATGGAACCATCTCGCTGGCGGGTACGACCTACAGTTTCGATGGCACCCTGCTGGCCTGGGGGCTGGCCCGAAGTGGCAGCGATCACAGCGAAATCCGGGTGAAGAACGTGCTCACCGGCGAGGACCTGCCCGATGTGATTCCCTCTGCGCGGCAGTGGGTGCATGCCTGGAAACGGGACAACAGCGGCTTCTACTACGGCAGATTCCCCAAGACCACCGAGCACGGTCGCAGTGAACAGGCCTACAACCACCAGTTGTTCTTTCATCGGCTGGGCACTGCTGCTTCTGAGGATCAGCTGATCTACGAGCGGCCGGACGATCCGGAACTGAGCTTCAGCCTCGACATCACCGAAGACGGCACGCTCGAACTGCTGTATCTCAGCCGGGGAACCAAGCGCCAGAACCGGCTTTACTGGCGGCCGGCGGATGTCGGGGGCGCGTGGAACAAGCTGATCGACCACGAGGATTTTGATTACCGGGTGATCGAGAACGATGGTTCGGTGTTGTACGTGTGGACAACCGACGGAGCACCGCGCGGGCAGGTTGTGGCAATCGATCTGAACCGTCCGGAGAAAGCAGACTGGAAGACCATCCTGCCGCAGACCGACGAAGTGCTCGGCACGGTGGCACTGGTCAATGAGAAATTCGTCGTCACCACGATGCGTGATGCGCAGGAGCGCCTGCGCATCTACAACAAGGATGGCACCCTCGACCGCGAAGTGACGCTTCCCACGGTCGGTTCGGTCGGCGGGCCGTTTGCGCGTCGGCAGGACACCGATTTCTTCTATACTTTCACGTCCTACACCTATCCTCCGACGATCTTCCGCTACGATCTGAAAACTCACCAGCAGCAGGTGCATTTTGCGCCCCAGGTGCGATTTGTTCCGGAGGATTACGAGACGGTTCAGGCGTTTGCCACCAGCCGGGACGGCACACCCATCCCGGTGTTTATTACTTTCCGGAAGGATTTGCAGCGCGACGGTTCCCATCCCGCGATTCTGAGCGCATACGGCGGGTTCTCGCAGTCGACCACCCCCAACTTTAGTTCCTCACGAATCGCCTGGCTGGAACGCGGGGGCGTCTACGCGCAGGCGTGCCTGCGCGGGGGGGGCGAGTACGGGGAGCCATGGCACCGCGCGGGAATGCTCGAGAAGAAGCAGAACGTGTTCGACGACATGCACGCCGCCGCCAGACTCCTCATCTCCGAAGGTTACACCTCCAGTGCCAGGCTGGCGATTCAGGGGGGCAGCAATGGAGGGCTTCTGGTTGCCGCCTGCATGCTTCAGGAACCTCAGCTGTACGGAGCCGTGGTCTGCCAGGTTCCCGTGACGGACATGCTGCGCTACCACAAGCTGGGCATTGGCAGATTCTGGACGGTGGAATATGGCAATGCCGAGGAATCCGAGGCTCATTTCCGCTTCCTCTATGCCTATTCGCCGTTGCATAACGTCAAAGCCGGTGCCAGCTATCCCCCGATCCTGATCACCACCGGCGAAGGTGACAACCGGGTCGTCCCAGCCCACAGCTACAAGTTCGCCGCCGAGCTGCAGAGCAAAGCGCATCCGGGGAATCTTGTGCTGCTTCGCGTTGAGCCGAAGGCCGGGCACGGTGGCGGCAAGCCAACCAGCAAAATTCTCGACGAAGTGGCCGACATCTACACGTTTCTGATGAAGACCTTTCAGATGGATGGACGATGAGCCTCTGAACCGGCCGACGCTGCACCGCCGGCACCCCGGATGCCGATGCCAGAGCCGCTGATCCTCGCGTTTGTTTTTGCCCTCGGCGCGTGCGTGGGGTCCTTTCTGAACGTGGTGGTCTGGCGCCTGCCGAGGCAACAGTCGCTGGTTTCCCCTCCGTCGCGATGCACATCCTGCGGGCACCGGCTGGCCTGGTACGACAATGTTCCCGTGTTCGGGTGGCTGTGGCTGGGCGGCAGGTGCCGTTACTGCAAGGCGCGCATTTCCATCCGCTACCCGATCGTCGAGGCTGTCACCGGCGCGATTTTTGTTGTGTTTTACATCGCGATGTTCGATCTGCAGTGGGGACCGTGTCGACCGACTCCCAGACCCCTGAGCATTTCCGAGGACTGGCCGATCTATGGCCTGTATATGTTCCTGCTGGCCTGCCTGCTGGCGGCGAGTCTGATCGATGCCGAGCTGTTTGTGATTCCACTGGAGATCTGCCTTCTGCTGGCGGGCGTCGGTTTGCTGGTGCACGTGCTGGTGGACTCGCCGACCCTCGCGGGCAACGTGATCGTCTCCCCAGCGTGGGCTGCGGTGGCGGCCGGGGGCACCATCGGCTGGTTGCTCAGTCTTTTGCTGCTGCATTGCAACCTGCTGCGGCGCAGCTTCCCCGACGGGGAACCACTGCTGGAGGCCGATCGTGAAGCCGTCGAAGCCGAAATCGAGACCGCCCGGCGCCAGGGTCAACCCCCGCCCGCCCTGCCACCGCGGTACACGTTTGCTCAGATTCTCTCCGAGTTGTTCCGGGAGATTCTGTTTCTGCTTCCGGGGCTCGTACTGGCGGCGGCCGCGGGGCTGCTGGTGCTGCACAACCCGATTGTCGGTGAAATCTGGGCGCGATGGGTTGCGCACGAGTCTGTCCGCGCGCTGCTGGGGGCGCTGCTGGGGGCATTGGTGGGCGGGCTGGTGGTGTGGGTGACGCGAATCCTGGGGACGATCGTTTTCCGCCGCGTCGCCATGGGCCTGGGTGACGTGCATCTGATGTTCGGCGTGGGGGCGGTGATCGGCGCCGGCCCGGTGGTTGTGGCTTTCTTTCTTGCGCCGTTTTTCGGAATGCTGCTGGCGGTCTACATGCTGCTGACAGGCAAAAGACGGGAAATCCCCTATGGGCCTTACCTGAGTTTGGGAACCGCGGCAAGCGTGCTATTCTACTGCCGAATCGCCGACTGGCTGCAACCGGGGTTGAGCGGGCTCGGACAGGCAGCAGGAGCGTGGCTCAGGGGCTAACCGCAGGAAGATCACGGGCCGGGCCTGGCGTCCGCGTCAGGCCAGGAGTCGGAAAGGCGCAACCTCATGCAATCCCTCTGGCAGAAACTCTGGTTCTATACACGCATGGTCGTGACGGTGTTGATCACGATCAATGTGGCGCTGTTCGTTATCCTGAACTTCGGCACGCGCATTGAAGGCGATATCAACTTCAACTTCTTCACGAAGTTCGAACGTCCCCGACTGCTGGTGGTGCTTTTCGTCACCGCTTTTGTCAGCATTCTCGGGTGGTGGCTGTTCTGGACGGTGTTCCGCACGATCCGGCAGATCCGCGCGGGAGTGGAACGCGGACGGGTCGAGCGACTGACCCGCGAAGTGGAGGAAATGAAGCTGAAAGCGGCGCGACTGCAGACCAAGGCGGCGGCGAATGTGCCGTCGACCGAGATCGACTCGCCACCGCCGCCGGCTTGAAGCTGCGGGGGGGCCACCCGCGCCGATCGGCGTTTGAAGCCTGCCGACCGGATCACGCCCAAG
>JAVQWE010000068.1:0-9770 GCA_033579175.1 Phycisphaerales bacterium
GACCGCCCGCGGCGCCACCGGACTGATCCATGATGCGATCCGACGGGGCATCGCCATCTATTCCCCGCATACCGCGTTGGATGTGGCCGAGGGGGGCACCAACGATGTGCTTGCCGACGCGCTTTCGCTGACTGATCGTCGTCCGCTGAAGGTGCGTCCGGCGCGTCCGACGCAGTACAAGCTGGTGACGTTCGTCCCTGTCGACGCCGTGGCGCAGGTCTCCCGGGCACTGTTTGAGGCCGGCGCAGGCGTCATCGGAAATTACTCCCACTGCAGCTTCCGCACGCGGGGATCGGGGACATTCTTCGGGCACGGCGGGACGTCTCCAACCGTCGGACAGGCCGGAAGGCTCGAAGAAGTCGAGGAGGTGAGGCTTGAAACGGTCGTCCCGATTGACCGGGCGGAGCCGGTGGTGGCGGCACTGCGTGCGTCGCACCCCTACGAGGAAGTGGCGTTTGACCTGCAGGTGCTTGCCGGCGACCCTCGACCGGTTGGCATCGGCCGGATCGGCAGGCTTCCCGGGGATGCCACTGCCGACATGCTCGCCAACCTGCTGCGGCGAGCGTTGGAAATCGAGCGATTGCTGGTGGCTGGTGAAGCGACGCGACTGGTGAAGCGCGTGGCCGTCTGTGCCGGCGCCTGCGGGGGTGAGCTGCTCGATGAGGCGATTGCCCAGCAGGCGGACCTGTATGTGACCGGCGAGATGCGCCACCACGATGCCTTGCGCGCGATCCGTGAAAACGTCACCGTGTTCTGCACCCTGCACAGCAACAGTGAGCGCGCCGCGCTGCGATCGCTGGCAGGTCGGCTCAATGAGGCCCTTCCCGGACTGCAGATACTTCGGAGCCGGCAGGATCACGATCCTTTCTCGATCCTGTAACCGGAACTTCGCGCGATAGGGGGAAGGCGGTGCGAATCGCTTGAGCTATCGCGTTGCCGTGTTCACTCCACAGCTTTCTGAACTGCTCCAGCTGCCCGTCGGCCTGACGCAGCGCCGCGCCCGCCAGCGCAAGCACGCTGCGCTGCAGCGTCGCATCATGGTGCGCCAGCATCTCGGAAGCTGCCCGTGCCTGTGCATGCTCGACAATCACCACCAGATCATGCCACAGCCCCAGAGCATCCTGCAGCTTCTTGAAGCTGCGGAGCAGCGAATCCTCCAGCGGCCGGCCATGTGCCACAGCCATTTCAATGCTGTAGCGGAGGGATTTGCCGGCAATCCTGACGACGTGCGGATCGACACCCGGCTCATGAGCGTCCAACTCAGCCGCGCGCCCGGCGAAAGCATCGATCTGCGTGTGCAGCGACTCCGCCAGCAGAACATCGATCGCCTGGGCACACTCGATGACCCGGCGGCGGAGCTTGCTCCACACTTTCACCTTCGAATCGATCCTCTCCAGCGACTTTGCCCGACGGGCCGCATGTAGTGCCGGATCCCGTTCCAGTTGCAGTCCCTCGGCGAGCCAGGCACAGGCGTCCCCTGCGCCCGGTTCGGTGGAGAGGTCGGCAAGATGCTGCGCCATCACGTCGATGTCGCGCAGCCGGCCCAGCCGGCGACGGACGCGCCGCAGCAGCCCCTTGAACCGCTTGCGCGCTCCGGTGGGCAGAATCGGCGCCAGCAGGTCGCAGGCAGCTTTAAGCCGGCGTGTCGCGACGCGAGCCTGATGGATCGACTCAACGTCACCGTCGCTCAGGACTTTCGAGACATGCCGTTGCAACTGATCGATCAGATCATCCAGATAGACCACGAGCCTCGGAGGCGCATCACAGGCCGTCGCCGCGTGCGAGGCGAGACCGACCGTCGAACCCTCCGAATGCGCCTGACTCATGTGCATGATGATTTTACGTTATTTTGGCCGCCAACGCACCCCTGCCGGTGTTTCCGGATGGTTTGTGCGGTAAAATATCGCGTTGCGAAGGGGAAGATCCGTTGCCTGAACCCGCACGCACCACACTTTCGGTCCGTCAGGAACGTGCCGTTCTCGTCGGGGTCCTGCTGCCCGGGTCCACGGCCGATCCGCGCGATCCGCTGGGAGAGCTGGCAAGCCTGGCCAGAACCGCCGGCGCCAAGGTCGTCGCTATGATCACGCAGAAGCGCCGTCGCATCGATCCGGGCAAATACGTCGGCACAGGCAAGGCCCGGGAGATTGCTGAACTGGCGGCGCGTCATGATGCCGATGTCGTGATCTTCGACAACGACCTTACTCCCGGGCAGATCGGCGCTCTGGAACAGATCATCAACGAAGAATCCTCGCGTCCCCCGGAACGACCGTTGAAAGTGCTGGATCGCAGCGAGCTGATCCTCGATATTTTCGCGACGCGCGCCCGGACCTATGAAGCCAGGCTGCAAGTGGAGCTGGCACAACTGCAGTACACCTACCCGAGGCTGGCGCGGATGTGGAGCCACCTGGAGCGGATTGCCGGGGGTGGCGCGGCATTTGGCGGAATCGGCACCCGTGGACCCGGCGAAACCCAGCTGGAGACCGACCGCCGTCTGGTCCGCAACCGGATCGCCGATCTCAAAAGTGAAATCGCACGAATCGAAGCCCGCAAGGCACGTACGGTGGCCGAGCGAAACCGTCGGCATTTCACGGCGTGTATTGTGGGCTACACAAACGCCGGCAAAAGCACGCTGTTCAACACGCTCACGGGGGCCGGCGTGTACGCAGATGACAAGCTTTTTGCTACGCTCGACACCCGAACGCGCGCCTGGAAGCTGGAACGCGGGATGGAAATCATGCTCAGCGACACCGTCGGCTTCGTGCGCGATCTGCCACACCATCTGGTGGCGTCATTCCGGGCCACACTGGAAGAAGCCGTGCACGCCGACCTGCTGCTGCATGTTCTGGATGTGGGCCACCCGCATTCGCACCAGCAGTTTCGCAGCGTTCACGAGGTGCTGGAGAGCATCGGTGCGCGCGGCAAGCCGGAAATTCTGCTGCTGAATAAGATCGACACTCCCGCCGGTCGAGACGCCCTGCCCGAGTGGCGGGCGCTGTACCCGCAGGCGATTGCCATCTCAGCGCGGAGCGGACGGGGTCTGGACAGGCTCGTCCATGTCGTGTCAGAAACCGCGCGCGGACGCGAACACGAGTTGACGATCGAAGTGGACGTCACCGACGGGCGGCTCATCAGCCTCATCGAAAGCCGCACACGCGTGCAACACCGATGCTTCGTGAACGGGCTTGCTCGCTTCGAACTGATTGCCGGCGAGCAGGTGCTGCGGGAACTGCTGAATCATAAAGGTGTGACCGTGATTCAGCCCCCGTCCACAGAATAGCCCGGGTTACCTCGGGTGCAGCGGGGTGTCGCCCGTCTGACCTGTACGGTTTGTAAACCTTCACCAAAAAGCTCGTCGTCCGGCGGTGTCAAGGGGTCCTATTGGTAAGGTTACCGATGCGTGCCCGGCTGGCGCGCTACACCCTTGCTGAGCGCCGGGTGAGTCATGGTCAGGAATCCTCCGGCCACCATCCCCTTGGCGGATCAAGAAAACGCGTCGAACGGGTTCCAAAACCCGGCTTTCGAAAGGAACTTCACCCCGTCACACCCGGTGCAGCGCGCCGGTCCGTGCCTCCCCGGGGGGACAGAGATTCGTGCATTCGATGATAGGCGCTGGCAGGCTCCGGATCCTTGGGGTGCATTTGGGAGAAAAAAACGGGGCACTGCAAAATCGCCATAAGTCCTTATTCTTCATCCGGAACCGGGAATTCCGCGTTGTAAGTCATTGTCACACAATGAGTTACAAACGGCTCACAGGAGGCCCGCCGCCGCATTTTCCGCACCCTCCCTGACCCCAGACACGTTCCCCGCGCGCGCCCCGCCAAAGCCCGCGTAATGCAACGGCGGGCAAAGCTCGGGTTTGCCAGCTTCTCACACCCGCTTTTCTGCTGGAAGCCGCCGGGTCCCCTTGATATTCTTTTGGCTTCATTTCAGTCCCCACGTCCGCGGTTCGGGAGAAACTATGCTGTCTCGCGCCTGCTTCGCGTTGGCTTTCGCCGCATGTGCCTCGGCATTTTCGCAATCCATCGACCCCCTCCTGATCGTCGGCAACAACGTCGGAGACAACCTCAAAACCTTCCGGATTAACCCCAACGGCACACTCACCGGGATCGGCACCTTCGCCGCCGGTGACGGACCGCAAACGATCTCGCTCTCGCCAGACGGTCGGTTTCTGGCCGTGGGGCACGGGACAGCTTCGGTAACCACCGAGGAACTGCGCATTTATGAGGTCAATCCCGACGGAACTCTCACACAGCGACTGTTGACCCTGGTGCCCGATTCCCCCTTGGACGTGCTGTGGGTGAACAACAACGCGCTGGCCGTCACCAAAACCGGTGCTCCGGCGCACGTGCAGATGTTCCATTGGAACCCCGCCGTCGGCACGTTGACCAGCATCGGCACGTATTCCACAGGAGGCTTCAACAGCAGTCTGGCGACGACCGGGCAGTTTCTTTACGCCAATGACACCAATCAGAGCCTCATTCGGGCATTCCGGGTCAACCCCGACAACACCCTGCAGTTGGTCGAGGCTCAGTCCACGTCTCCCTTATTTGCGGTAAATGTGCACACCAGTCCGGATGGTCAGTTCCTCTACGGCGCGGGAGGCATCAGCGGTGACGGCCGGCGCATTCTGGGCTATCGAATTCTCTCCGACGGGTCGCTGGACCCAACCAACCCGCCGGAGTTCACCAGCCCCGGTCAGTCTCCGAAGAATTTTGCGATCACTGAGGACGGCACGCGCCTCTTCGCCGGACACGGAACCGACGCCACCATCCAGTCCTTCACAGTCAACACCGCGACCGGGGTGATCACCTCGACCGGGTTCAGCTATGATGTCGGCTTGCAGGGCACGCTGGGGGAAACGGCGATTCTCGGTTCCTACCTCTTTGCAACCGACAACAGCAGCGCCATCGACGGTCGAACCGGAGTCATCAGCCTGCGCATCAACGTCGATGGCAGCCTCACCGAGTTGGGGCTGTTCCCCAGTGACGGGGGGCGTCCGGATTATCTGGCCGTCTGGCCCGGCATTCCCGAGCCGGCCGGTTTGGCGCTTGTGGCAAGCGGATTGCTGCTGGCGTTCCGCCGCCGGTAAACCTCTGGCCCCGGAAAGAAAACCAAAGGAACGCGGCGCCGGAGGCATGCCAACGTCCGTCAATGGCGGTGCGTGAGGCAGGTTTCTGATGGACGGCTCACTTTCCGCAGTAGTCAATCAGCCGGGCGATTTCGCTTCGGAGGTCCTTCCGGTGGACCACGAAGTCGATGAATCCGTGTTCCTGCAGGAACTCGCTCCGCTGGAAGCCCTCGGGAAGCTCAACTTTGATGGTATTCCAGATGGTGCGCGGGCCGGCAAAGCCGATCAGCGCTTTCGGCTCGGCGATGATGAAATCCCCGAGCATGGCAAAACTCGCGGTCACCCCCCCCGTGGTCGGGTCGGCCAGCAGCGAGATGAAAAGCCCACCTGCATCATCCAGTCGTGCCAGCGCTGCGCTGGTTTTGGCCATCTGCATCAGCGATAGGGTGGATTCCTGCATTCTCGCCCCCCCGCTGCAGGAAACGATCAGCAGGGGAAGCTTCAGCTCGATGGCTTTTTCAATGGTTCGAGTGATCTTCTCCCCCACCACCGACCCCATGCTTCCCATCATGAAGGTCGGGTCCATGACGGCCATCAGGATCGGACGACCCTTGATGAAGGCCTTGCCGCAGATCACGGCATCGGGCTGCCCCGTCTTGAGCTGCTCAGCCGCCAGACGCTCGTCGTACCCCTTCTTATCCACAAACCCCAGGGGATCGACAGGAGTGACATCGGCAAACAGCTCCTCAAAGGTGCCTTCGTCGGCAAGCTGCTCAATGCGCCGCCGGGCGGAGATCCGGAAGTGATACTGGCAGCTGGGGCAGACATCGAGGTTGTCTTCCACAACCTTCTTAAACAGCATCTCGGCACACTCCGGGCAGCGCATCCACAGCCCGGCAGGGATTCCGCTCTTTTCGGGAGTCGTCGGAACTTCGGACATGGTCATTATTGTTGCCGGAAACTTTCCGGTTGTCACTTGCCAGCGGCGGTGAAGTCCGAGTCCGCGAGTGCAGCAGGACGCCGGCGACTGGCGCGAGAACACGATCACTTGAATCGCGCAAACTCATCGGCTTTGGGAAGCGGCCTCGATTTCCGCGCGCATCCTTGCGATCGCTGCCTTGCGGTCCTTCGCCTCGAATAACGCTGAGCCGACCACGAACCAATCGACACCGGCAGCGCGAGCCTGGCGGATTGTGGACGGCCCGATGCCCCCGTCGATCTGCAGCTTCTGATGAGGCTTGAGCAGCGGACGGACGCGACGCGCTTTCTCCAGCATCGCGGGCATGAACTTCTGCCCGCCGAACCCCGGCTCTACCGACATGATCAGCACCAGATCAACGTACTGCAGCGCGGGAAACACGGCTTCGATGGGGGTCCGGGGCTTGAGGGTGATCCCCACGTTGCAGCCGAGCCGGCGGATCTTCCTGGCGGCGGCGGCGACATCGCCCGCGACCTCCGGAGCTTCAACGTGGAACGTGATGTTCTGGGCACCGGCCTTGACGAAGGGGGCGGCAAACGTAATCGGGGCATCGATCATCAGATGCACGTCGAAGTAGCTGGTCGATGCCTTACGGAGCTTTTCCACGATCGGCACCCCGATCGCGAGGTTGGGCACCAGATGTCCGTCCATGACATCGATGTGAGGGAAGTCGCCGCCGGCGGCCTGGGCATCGGCCAGGTCGTCAGCCAGGTGAGCGAAATCAGCCGAAAGGATGCTGGGCTGAATTTTCGGCGTCGGATCAAAAAAGGGGCTGGCCATGGCACTGAAGGAGCCTACCCGCGGGTTCCGGTGTGGCCAAACCCGCGAAGGCTTCCGGGCTGTTGAGGACGAAAACGCATGCTCAGAAACCCCCGTGAAACCGCCGATTCCGGATCGAGGCCCGCGATGTTCGATCCATTGCACGTAGCCGGCCGGGCGGATATCACGACGCCGTGGACAACACCCGTCCGACTTTCACGTCAGACTTCCGGCGCTTCTTCATGCGGGGGCTGTCTGCGCTGCTGCCCACCCTGATCACCCTGTGGCTGCTGGTGTGGGCGTGGAACTTCCTCTGGACCTACATCGGACAGCACCTGATCTGGGTGGTCAAGCAGCTCCAATACCATCTCGGCGGACCGACGGCCCAATGGGGTCAGGTTGCCCGGTTCTGGGATGCCGTGCCGCCATGGTTGACGCAACTGATCGGAGTGACGCTGGCGGTAGTGCTTGTCTACATCGTCGGATTGCTGGTGGGGAACCTGATCGGAAGAACGTTCTGGAAAATCGGGGAATCGCTGGTGTTGAAGATTCCGGTCATTCGGGCGATTTATCCGGCGGTGAAGCAGGTGACTGACTTTTTCCTCAGCGATAACCGCGCTGCACAATTCGCCGGCAGCAGGGTCGTGGCCATCCAGCCGCACGAGAATGGAATCTGGACGATCGGACTGGTAACCGGCGCCGGTCCGACGACGCTGAACGAATCGTCCGGACAGGAGATGATCAACGTCTTCTGTCCGAACAGCCCGGCGGCTTTCAGTGGCTATGTCCTGGTGGCGCCGCGCAGCGCTGTGGTTGAGCTGCCAATGACCGTGGAAGAGGCGATGCGGCTGTTCGTGAGCGGCGGCGTGATTGCCCCACCGGGCACGTCCGCTGTGCCGGAGGCGTCGGCAGGTAGGTCCGGCGGACCGGCGCCGGAAGATCAGTCCGGGCAGGAGAGACTGCCGGAAATCGGTCCCGGCCGGGTTTCCGGGGAGTCTCCGAAAGGACCGCAGACAGATGCCCGTCGACGAGCCGGTTGACCCCAGCCTTCAGGACGCGCTCGTTCCGGTAGTCTGGCTGCAGGATTTCGATACAATCCGAAGGGTTCGGGGGTCGGCATGCTCCGGCCTCGACGGCTTCTGGCAAAGGAGAAACCAGTGACTGTTGTAGTTACCTCGCGACACATGGAAGTCACTCCCCCGCTCAAGGCATACGCCGAGCAGAAAGTCGCCAAGCTCACACGCTACTATGATCGAATTCAGGAGATTGAAGTGGTCTTCGACGCCGCCAAGGACCGGACTCGCGTCGAAATCATCGTCAATGCAGAGCACAGGAAGTTTTTCATCGCGCATGAGGATGGCGCCGATGCGTATGCCAACATCGACATGTGCATTGACAAACTCGAACGGCAACTGACGGATTACAAGACCAAGTTCCGGAATCGAAAGCACCCTGGAGACACCGAGGGCGACGGTCGTCCGGTCGCGCGCATCTAACCGTACCCAGCCATGAAACTCAGTGATTTCATTGTCAAGGATTCCATTAACCCCCGACTGACCGCCACGGACCGCGACGGCGCCATCCGCGAAATGGTCAACGCGCTGGCCCAATGCGGCAAGGTGCCTGCTAACGCCGTTGATGAAATCGTCGCCGCGCTGATCAAGCGCGAGCAGAACGGATCGACCGGCTTCGGCAAAGGCGTAGCGGTTCCGCACGTGAAACACGCCAAGGTCCAGCAGATGTGCGGCACGATCGGCTGCAGCGCCGAGGGAATCGAGTTTGCGGCGCTGGACCATCAGCCGGTCTACAGCATTGTGCTGCTGCTCTCACCGGACAATCAGCCGCAGCAGCACCTTCAGGCCATGAACATCATCTTCTCGAACCTGCAGCGTGACATGTTCCGGCGATTCCTGAGGCAGGCAGATTCCCGTCAGAAGATCATCGAGCTGATCGAAGAGGCGGATCAGGCAAAATGAAGGAACTGCCGGTTGCCGAATCTCCCTTGCCTGTGGGGCGGCTTGATTCCGTCGCCGCCGTCGGCAAGCGATCAGGGGCCATCGGCGATTGCACCATGGCGACGGCTTGCAGGGAAATCGTCGTTCGTAATTCCATGGGACTGCATGCGCGACCAGCCATGCAGTTTGTTGATCTGGCCAACACTTTCAAATCGAACATCGTCGTCCGACGAATGTCGGATCCTCCGGCAGAGGCCGATGGCAAGAGTGTCATGCAGATGATCATCCTGGAAGCCACGCAGGGCACCACCCTGCGGATCGAGGCGGAAGGCGAAGATGCCGAACAGGCCGTGGCAGAGCTGGCGGGGCTGTTCGAGTCGAAGTTCGGTGAGGAATAGCCGGCACCGGATGAATCGCCGTCGGCAGCCCCTTGGGCGGGCCCCGGCGCGGGTTGCCGGTGGACGGCTGCGTGCAATGGAGATCAAGAAGGGTATCGGCGTCTCTCCCGGCGTGGTGATAAGCACGGCGATCGTGCTGGACGCCGAGGATGTGCGCGTTCCCCGTCGAACCGTCCCCCCAGAACAGGTGCCCCACGAGCTGCAGCGACTGGCCGATGCCATCGGAGCGGCGGTCGTTGATCTGACCCGCCTGCGCGACGAGATGTCCGCTCGTCATGGCAAGGACATCGGAGCGATCTTCGACGTGCACCTGGGAATGCTGAAAGATAAATACCTGTACCAGCAGATTGTCCAGGAGATCAAGTCCCGCCAGACCACCGCCGAATCGGCCGTCAGCACGGTCTTGAGGCGCCAGGCGGCAATTTTTGCGCAGATGAAGGATGCCTATCTTGCCGCCCGTGACAAAGACATCCACGACATCGAGCGGCGTATCCTGCATCATCTCATCGGCCAGCGCCGGCAGGACCTGACCAGACTCACGTCCGATGTCGTGGTCATTGCCCATGATCTGCTGCCCAGTCAGACGGCTGCGCTGGATCGCGCTCACGTCA
>JAVQWE010000069.1:0-9640 GCA_033579175.1 Phycisphaerales bacterium
ATGCGCGATCGCGTGTGCCGATTCCAGCGCCGGAAGAATCCCCTCGGTTTCGGCCATCAGTTGGAAACCGGCAATCGCCTCGGCATCGGTGGCGCTGACATACTCCACCCTGCCGGAGTCTTTCCAGAAGGCATGCTCCGGCCCGACGCCGGGGTAATCCAGCCCCGCCGAGCAGCTGTGCACGTGGGCGGTCTGCCCGTCGTCGGTTTGAAGCACGTAACTAAGCGAGCCATGCAGCACCCCCGGCTTGCCCATCGAGAGGCTGGCTGCGTGCTGGCCCAGCCCGGTGCCGTGCCCGCCAGCCTCAACCCCGATCAATCGGACCTCACGGTCGTCGATGAACGGATGAAAGATGCCGGCGGCGTTACTGCCCCCCCCGACACAGGCGACGATGGCATCGGGCAGTCGGCCCTCGGCTTGGAGGATCTGCTGGCGCGTTTCACGCCCGATCACAGCCTGAAAATCGCGCACGATCATCGGGAACGGGTGCGGCCCGACTACGCTGCCGATGATGTAATGGGTGTGCTCGACGCTGCCCATCCAGTCGCGCATCGCCTCGTTGGTGGCATCCTTGAGCGTGCGCGAACCACTGTTCACTTGCAGCACCCGTGCCCCCAGCAGTTTCATGCGGAACACGTTGAGTGCCTGCCGCCGGACATCCTCGGACCCCATGTACACATCGCATTGAAGCCCGAACACGGCCGCGGCGGTCGCACTGGCGACACCGTGCTGGCCGGCGCCGGTTTCCGCGATGATCCGCCGCTTGCCCATGCGCCGGCAGAGCAAAGCCTGACCGATGGTGTTGTTGATCTTGTGCGCACCGGTGTGGTTGAGGTCCTCTCGCTTCAGATAAATTCTGGCGCCAGCGAGTTTTGCCGTCAGGTTGCCGGCGAAATACAGCGGCGACGGCCGACCCACGAAATCGCGCAGATAGCCGTTGAGCTCTGCGGCGAAAGCCGGGTCGGACTTCGCCTTCTGGTACTCTGAGGCGAGCTGTTCCAGCGCGTACACGAGCGTTTCCGGAACGAAAACGCCGCCGTATGGACCGAAATGTCCTGTTGAATCAGGCACGGACGAAAGCGGCGACATGCTGCGATCCTAAGGGCCGGTGGCCCATTTTCCAATCGCCGACGTGATTCACGGACTCGAACGGAGCCCGTCATCGTTGACCGGTTGGGTCAGTGGCAACGGCGCGGTTCGTTGGGAACGGGGCGGCTCGTCGTGAACGGAGCAGGTGACGGTAAGAGGCGGACCCAGGGAAGCCGGGCAATCTATCGCGAAGGGGGCAAGTCATCGGTGGCGGCCGACACGAGCGGGTCAACCGGCTGCCTCGTGGGTTCCTGCCGCGGCCGCTGCGTCGGCCTCTTCCTGCCGCTCGCGATGCTGCCGGCGGGCGATCCAATAGCCCATCAGCGAGCCGGCTACCCCCACGCTGGCATAATCCAGGGGCATCGGGCGCGCCAGAGCGGCGAACATGCCGGCCGGCTCACCAATCGCCGCGTTCTGAGCCCCGAATTTCCAGGTGTAAAGGTATCCGATTGCGCCGGCGAGGATCGGTCCGGTCCAATACCAGGCACTGGGCACCACGGGAATGAACCGAAAGGCGCACCAGGTGGCCAGAAACGCGGCCAGGAACACCGACCAGATGGTCTGCCCCGGGCGATCGGTCTGACAGAAGATCATCATGCCGGCGGTCGTCACGACGGCCACGGTGGCCGTGCACAGCAGCTTCTGATCGAGTTTTTCGACTTCCACGGTGGCGCCGTCGGCGGCGGCGTCGTCGGCCAGAACCCCGATCGACACCAGGTGATTCAGCAGCAGAAATGCCAGGAACAGCACGATTCCCAGCAACGCCAGTTCCAGTGCCAGCCAGAGGTAACCTTCGGCCGAGCCGGCGTGAAACAGCGCGTGCCGTGTGGCGCTGCCCTGAAAACGGAAATACAGCAGGCCCACGGCAGCGCAGAACAACCCCGCATCCGGACGCACCTTCCGACCCAGCAGCATGGTGAGAATGCACGCCGCAAACGCAGCCGCCGACACCGCGATGACACTTCGAACGGCAGAGGGCTGCTGGAGAATGCTGGCGGAAAAACCCGTCACCGGGCGGGGGTTGAACAGGCGCTGGCTGACCCAGGCGGTCCAGAAGGCAATCACCGTTCCGAACAGCAGGAGCAGTTTTTGCGCTCGGGAGAACGTTCGATGCCGCTTGTCGTGCAGCCAATCATGCAGTCGCTGGGAAGAAGAGTGAGTCATGGTGGTGGTGGCCGTGCGATCTTGCGACCGGCGGGATACAGTACCGATCGGCTCAGATGACGCAAAGCGCCCAGCCATCCCTGTTTGCCGAGGTGGTTGAGCCGGAGCAGGCGCCGGCGGGACGCGGTCCGTTCGCGGGAGTCGCGCTGGAGCAGGCGATCGACCGGATTCTCGACTATTCGATTCCTCCCGGTTTGCAGGCATCCCTGCGCGTAGGTCAGCGGGTGAAAGCCCCGCTCGGACAGTCCAATCGCGCAGTGTTCGGATATGTCGTGCGGATCACAGATCACAGCGCGCATTCCCGGGTCAAGCCCTTGTTGGCGATCGACGATCGCCGGGTGCTGCTGGATGGCAATCTGCTGGAACTGGCTTTGTGGATCAGCCGCTATTACGTGTGCCCGCTGGGGGCTGTGATCGAGAGCATGATTCCGTCGGCGGTGAAGCGGAAGGTCGGGGTGGGCTATCTTTCCATGGTTCGACTGGCGTTGCCGCGCGACCAGGCGCAGGAGCTGCTGGAACGCACGCGCACGCCGAAACGACGCGCCGTACTCGGGCGCATGCTGCAGTTGCCGGCAGGGGAGGCGATCGAGCTGCTGCGACTGGCAGGCGAAGCCGGCGTCAAGCCGCCAACGATCCGCAAACTGGAAAAAACCGGCTGGATCGAAATTGAGCAGGTGCCCGATCTGCCCGGATTTGCTGCGGAACTCGCCTCGTGTGCCGATGACGAGACCGACCGCCCCTTGAACCAGGACCAGCAACGGGCTTTCGATGACCTTCGGCCGCGGTTGGCGGGGGGGTTCAGCGTCAACCTGCTGCTGGGAGTGACCGGCAGCGGCAAAACCGAAGTTTACCTGCACTGCATTCGACAGGTGGTGCAAGCCGGACGGCAAGCGATTGTGCTGGTGCCGGAAATCGCCCTGACTCCCCAGACGGTAAAACGTTTCACCGCCCGATTCGGTCGTGTGGCCGTGCTGCACAGCGGGCTCGGGGCCACCGCACGGCACCGCTTCTGGCAGCAGATCAGCCAAGGCGCGGCGGAGGTGGTGGTGGGTGCACGCTCGGCAGTTTTTGCGCCAACTCCCCGGCTTGGGTTGATCGTCGTCGATGAGGAACACGAATCCAGCTACAAACAGGACACCGCCCCGAGGTATCAGGCCCGCGACGTCGCCATCAAGCGCGCTCAACTGCTGGGAATTCCTGTGATCCTGGGCAGTGCCACCCCCTCACTGGAGACGTATCGAAAAGTTGCGGTCTCGCCGGCACCGGGCGGCTCGGAGACCGGCTGCGGTCCCGACGCAAAACCCGCCACCGGACCGTACTTTCTCCTGCGCCTTCCCCACCGCGTGCGCGGGCTCTCTCTGCCCAGTGTCGAGCTGGTTGACCTGAAGCAGGAAATCCGGCTGCGGCGGGGGGTGCACCTGCTGTCGCAGCGACTGGAACATCTGCTGCGGGTGACGATGGATTCCGGCCGGCAGGCCATCCTGCTGCTCAACCGCCGGGGGTATGCGAATTTCGTGCACTGTCCTTCCTGTCAGCACGTGATGCAGTGCAAATATTGCGACACGACGCTCACCTACCACCGGACGGTGGGCGCGCGCGTGGCGGACGGTCGTTTTGCGCATGGGATTCACAGTGGGCAGTTGCACTGTCACTATTGCCTGTCGGTGAACGCCCTGCCCGATCGCTGCCCGCAATGTGGCAAGATGCTGAGCCTTTTCGGGCTGGGAACCCAGCGCGTCGAGGAGGAAATCCAGCGGAAATTTCCCGGTGTGCCCTTTTCGCGGGTGGACAGCGACACCATGCGCAGCGGCCGCGATTATGAACAGACCCTGGCGCGCTTTGCGCGCGGAGAAACCCGCCTGCTGCTGGGGACTCAGATGATCGCCAAGGGGCTGGATTATCCGAACGTCACCCTGGTGGGAATCATCAGTGGCGATACGGCGCTGGCGCTTCCTGATTTTCGCGCCAGCGAGCGGACGTTCCAACTGATCACGCAGGTGGCCGGGCGGGCCGGACGCGGCGATGCAAGGGGACGGGTGGTGCTGCAGACCTTCCTGAAGGACGAGCCGGCGATCCGCTTTGCCATGCGGCAGGATTTTGAGGGGTTTGCCCTCAAGGAGCTGCACCACCGTCAACAGGTCGGACTGCCCCCGTTTTCCCGACTTGTTCGAATCGTCGTGCGCGATCAGGACCCGGACAAACTGGCCGCCCGTTGCGATCTGCTGGCCGCGGATTTTCGCGCCGCCGGCCAAAAGGTGGCCGGGCCGATCACCGTCCGTGGGCCGATGCCCTGTCCGATCGCGCGCATTGCCGGCTATTTCCGGTATCAGATTGTGATTTCCAGCCCTTCGCCCGGTCCGTTGCAACAGGTTCTGGCGGCGCTGCGCGGCGCGGGAAGGCTGACTCGTGGCGAGCGGATTGCCGTCGACGTGGACCCGGTCTCGCTGTTATGACGCCGTCCGGCGGCAGGGTCATTCCAACGGGGGCAGCTTGGCCAGTTTCCGCTGCAACGAACGTCGGTGGATGCCCAGCTTCCGGGCTGCCTGCGAAATGTTGCCATCGCAATCCTCGAGGATGCGCTGGATGTGTTCCCATTCGACACGGGCCAGCGACGGGGTGGTTTCGGCCAGTGCCGCCGTTGTGGCCGGTGATTCTCCCCCCTCGAAGCGCGCGAGAATCTGATCGGTGTCGGCCGGCTTGGTCAGGTAATCGATGGCGCCGCGGCGCACGGCCTCGACGGCGGTGGCGATGCTCCCGTAGCCGGTGAGGACGACGATTTCGATGTCCGGATCAATCCTCGCCAGCTCGGTAATCAGGTCCAGACCGCTTTTGCCGGGCATGCGAAGGTCCACAATCGCCCGGGGCGGGCGGTGCTGCCGGGCGATCGTGAGGGCTTCGTCGGCGTTGGCCGCTCCGAGAACGTCGTAGCCGCGCGCCTGCAGGGCGCGGATCAGCCGGTTGCGGAAGATCTGATCGTCATCGACCACCAGAATCCGGGGCGGGGCTTTTACGCTGTTCATACTCAAATTGTACCTTCCCGACGGGCACGGGCGAGACTGCACCCTCGCAGCGGGGGGACTTCAGCCCCAGCCGACGCCCGCAACAGCCGACGATGCACGGGATGGCGGGCAGCCTGCCCGCCCGTTGGCTGCGAGGGCCGAGCGGCGGGGGGGCTACAGGCCCGGGTGAGCCTCGGGCTGCGCCTGGGGCAACTCCAGAACCGACCGGGTTCCCTGATTCTCCCGGGATTGAAGATACCATCGGCCGTTGCATTGTTCGGCCACCAGCCGCACGAGGAATAAGCCCAACCCCATGCCTTTTCCCGGTTCTTTGGTGGTGAAGAAGGGTTCTCCGGCTCGGCGGGCTACGTCCGAGGGCATACCAGAGCCCTGATCGATCACCTCCAGCGCGACATTCTCCCCGCGCTGGTGCACCTGAAGGGTGACGGTCTGGCCCGGCGGGGAGGCGTCGAAGGCGTTTCGGATCATGACGCCCAACGCCTGCTGGACGGCCCGGGGCGGGGCGAAGATCGCCTGAACCGCCGGATCACGCCAGATTCTCAGGCGGGGTCGCTCTTCCTCCGGGAGATCGTTGATGACCAGATCGATCAGCTCCTGCACCTCGAGCCTGCGACGCTGCTGGGCGATATCGCGGACGATGTCCACGCGCATGCGGTCGAGGATCCGCCGGCAGCGATCGACCTCGCGGCGGATCAGGCGGGTGTCCTCGGCAAGCTCGGTCCCGGAGTCGACCTTTTGCACCGCATGCTCCAGTTCCTTGGCAACCACGGCAATCGTAGCCAGGGGGGACCCCAACTCATGAGCGGCACCCGCGGCCAGCGTGGTCAGCGAGGCAAGCTGCTCGCTGCGCGCTGCGCGCTCGCGCATGGAGAGCAGTTCCTGTTCCCGTTGACGAAGCGAGCGCGCCAGCCGTCCGATGAAATAGGCGATCAGCGTGGCTTCCAGCGTCAGGGCAATCCAACTGCCCACGGAGAAGACCCGTGCATCCAGCACGCCTTCCGGCACCATCGGAAGGTGAAACTTATATAACCATGCATACGCCGCGATCGATGTGAAGACGATCGCCCAGGCCCAGGCCGGACCCAGCACCACCACACCCATCACCACATGCACAATGTACAACGTGGCAAACGGGTTTTGCGGTCCTCCGGTGAAGTAGAGCAACGCCGTCAGAAGCCCCACGTCCAGAAACAGAACGATCAGCACCAGCGCAGCCGGCACGTGCCGCGTGGCCAGCCAGACAGTCAGCGCGGCGTTCGTCACCAGCGTCGTGAGAACGACCGCAAATACCGGGAGCAGCGGCAGTTCGATCCGCAGCCACCAATGTGCCACGGCCACGGCGGCGACCTGGCCCAGCACGGCAAACCACCGCAGGCGCGCCAGCCACGTGAGCACGATCTGCGGTTCCTGCACCGATGAAAGCAGAGCACGCAACGGCTGGCGGGCCGTTACGAACACGGGGATGACCGAGGATTCAGCGGACACCAAGCCAGAGCGTATCCGAGATCAAGGCGCCGTCCACTTGGCAATCGATGCGCAATTGCATCGCCGAAGCCCCGACCCCTTGGGGAAGATCAGCGCAAACCCACCAGACGCGCAGCGGTGGGGCAGGGATGCCGCTGTCCTGAAGATCACGTTTGACCGCGGGGGGGAGTTCGATCGATTCCGTTGTAACGTTCTGAAGGACAATGACTTGTGAATCATGCTGGAGGCGCAGGCTGATCTGCGCAGCCTGCGCGTCGCGGGGCAGATTCCACAGCAACAGTGCCAGCCGTGGATACTGAGCGGCTGGCTCAAACGCCAGCAGTTGGGCCAGTCTTTGTTCGGACATCACCGGTTCCGGCGCGCCATCGGCACCGGAACGGCTCGGAAGCGTTGTCGGACCGATCCGCAGGCGCGTCAGATCAGCCACCCAGCTTGCGGTCAGCGCCGGAGTGAGCCGGCGGAGCGTCGGTGGGGCGTCGATCGGGTCCATGTACACCACCGATTGCCGCGCCGGGACCGGCAGCCATGCCGGTGCCCGACCGGCTTCCATCTTCTTTTTCACCAGCATGGCTACCCCTGGCGCGCTGATCAGCAGAAACAGACCGAGGAAGATGAGGTTGGCACGGGCTTCGCGTGACATGGACCGGCCGATTGAGATTCCGAACGCACAATCCCAAGCCGGACGGCTGCGATCATCCCCCTGACGCCAGCAGCAGTACCCCGAACTTCCGGCCTGGGCAGCCAAGGATCGCCCTTTGCAGCGGGCATCATTTGACATAACTGCCGGCCGCGACAGGCTTTTCCGGTGTGAGCAGGATCACATTCCCACTAGCTTCATCCGTCGCGGCCAGCAACATGCAATGACTGATCTCCCCCCGTAACGACCGGGGGGCAAGATTCGCCACCACAACGACCTGCCTTCCGACCAGGGATTCCGGGCTGTACCAGCCGCGGATTCCGGCACAAATCTGCCGTTTCTCCCCACCGAGATCGATCTGCAGGATCAGCAGCTTATCGGCGTGCGGGTGCAGCTTTGCCTCGAGAATCGTTGCCACTTTTAACACAATTCTGGCAAAGTCGTCGTATCGAACCGTCTGCAGTTCCGATTGTGGCGGTGGAGGGATTGTGAGCCGGTGAACGTCTGAGGATGGCGGCGGTTGTTCCATCACCAACAGTTTACGCCAGGAACGGTCCGGAGTGAAGCCGGTTTCATGAGCGAAGGCCGTGCCGGAAGATCGTCCAGAGAATCTTGCTTCCCGCCAGGATCGTGCCCTTAAGGGTGCCGGTGATCTTGCTGTGGCCGAGGCGCGGTCGATAGGAAACGGACACTTCTTCGATGCGGAGTCCGGCGCGCGCGGCTTTGATCTGCATTTCCACAGTCCAGCCGAAATTGGTGTCGGACATCCCCAGGCTCAGAAGGGATTTCCACCGGATGGCGCGGAACGGGCCGAGATCGGTATATCGAATCCCCCACAGCGCCCGCATGAGAAAGCAGGCCAGCAGGTTGCCAAACCGCGCCTGAGGCAGCAGCGCGCCGGGCGGCTGCGGCTTGCGCGTCCGCGAGCCGATCACGAAATCCGCACGACCGGAAAGGATCGGCTCCACCACCAGCGGAAGCTCGTCGGGGTAGTCGCTGTAATCGGCGTCCAAAAAGACCACGATGTCGGGCTGCTGCGGCGGGGATAGTGCACGCAGATAGTCGATTCCCGCCAGGCAAGCCGAACCGTAACCCCTTTGTGGAGCATGAGTTACTGTCGCGCCGAACTTGCGGGCGACGTCGGCGGTGTAATCGGTGGAGTTGTTGTCGGCGACGATCACCTCATGCAGCAGGTCCCGCGGGAGGTCGTCGATCACCCGACCAATGGAGCCTTCCTCATTCCAGGCGGGGATGATCACGGCGATGCGGGCGGGAGGAGTCTTACGGGTGTCGCTGAACGATTGGGGAAGCAGGCGGTTCATCGGGATTGCCCGCATCCTACCGGCGCCCAATCTCAGAAATCCACCGATCGAGCAGTCTGCCCGATGCATTCGGCCGGCCGTGGCGCGCTACAGCTGGTCCGCTGGGACGCCGGTCGCCGGCAACGGACCGCATCCCACGGGCAACCGCATCGGGCCCATGTCATTCGGCCTCGAGCAACCCGAATCTCGTGTGAACCCGTCTTTCCAGCGGTGCAAACAGATACTGGTCGGCCAGCATTCCCACCACGATCATGACGATCATGACGGCCACGACCTGCCCCACATCGGAAAAGCTCCGCCCGATTTCCAGCAGAAACCCCAATCCCTGTCGCTGCAGGGCGAAGATCAGCTCGCCGCCCATCAGGCTGCGCCAGGCGAAGCTGAAGCCCTGACGCAGGCTGGTGGCCAGGGCCGGCAGGCTGGCAGGAAACAGCACGTAGGCGTACTGCCGCCAGCCGGTGGCGCCGAGCATCATCCCGGCACGCTGAAGGATCGGGGGGATCGTGCGCATGCCGTCGCGCAGGGCGATGGCGATCGCAAACACGCTGCCCATCACCACCACGAACAGGATGCCGCTCTCCCGCAGCCCGAACAGCAGCACTGCCAGCGGAACCCAGCATACGCTCGGCAGTGTCTGCAGCCCCAGAAACAAAGGCCCCAGCAGCTCATCGAGAAAGCGACTTCTCCAGATCAGCACCCCCAGCAGGGCGCCCAGCAGCACACTCACACCGAAGCCGATCGCCAGGCGCCACAGGCTCACCGCCAGCGCCTGAACCAGCGGCCCCTGATGAATCTTTCCCATCACCGGTCCGGCTGGTGGGAACGGCCAGCCACGCCCCAGCGGTTCCTGCAAAGCGGTGTGGATGTTCAGCAGCGACAGCAGGGCGTCGAGCACGTGGCTGGGCGCCGGGAACAGATACTCG
>JAVQWE010000070.1:0-9620 GCA_033579175.1 Phycisphaerales bacterium
CCACTTTCAGCGCTGCGATGCTGGCGCTGGCGGTGCATGATGCGTCGCTGCTGGTCGGGGTGGCCGATCTGTCGGCGGCGATGACGCTGGAAGCCGTCTGCGGTCGCACCCGCGCCTTTGACCCGGCCATTCATGAGGCCCGCAATCTGCCCGGGCAGAAGCACAGCGCCGCCAACATCCTTGCGATGCTGGCCGGCAGCCAACTGACCGATCGTGCCCGCGCGCTGCAGGATGCCTACAGCATCCGCTGCGCACCGCAGGTGCATGGCGCTACCCGTGATGCCATCGCTTTTGTCAAGATGATCGTGCTGGCCGAGATGAATGCCGCGACCGACAACCCCCTGTTCTTCCCCGATCTCGGCCGCCGACCCGTGGATATTCAGGCTCGGCTGGATCGCGGCGACGACCCTTCCCAACTCGACGATGATCGCGCTTTTTCCGCCGGCAATTTCCACGGACAGCCGATCGCGCTGGCGGCGGATTTTCTGGCGATCGCCGTGGCCGAACTGGCCGATATCGCCGAGCGTCGAACCCAACTGCTGCTGGACCGGCACCACAACCGCAATCTTCCCCCCAACCTCATCCCCCGACGAGGGGTCAACAGCGGGCTGATGCTCAGCCAGTACACCGCCGCCGGCATCGTCAGTGAGAACAAGGTTCTCACCCACCCGGGCAGTGTGGATTCGATTCCCACCAGCGGCAACAGCGAGGATCACAACTCCATGGCCACTTATGCCGCCCGCAAGCTGCGCACCGTGATCGGCAACACGCAGGCGGTGGTTTCGATCAACCTTCTGGCGGCGGCTCAGGCGATCGACTGGCGCGTGGCGATGGAAATCTCCCCCAACGCCCCAACCACCAGCCAGAACATCATTGGTCCGGTCGCCGACAAGCTGGCAGAGGCAGAGCAGGAGGCACGACGATTCGAGCAGGCCACCACCGGCGCCACCGAACGAATCGCGTCCCGGCTGGGCGCGGGGACGTCAGCCGCGTATCGGCTGATCCGCAGCGTCTCCCCGACGATCACGGCGGATCGTGTGCTGGCGGAGGACATTCGCAGGGTGCGGCAGCTCGTGGAAAGCGGCGAATTGCCCGACGCCCTGGGCAAGATGCCCGAGATTCGGCCTCTGGGGTGACTCCGCCGACCGATGGATCGACCTGCCCCGTCGGCGTGTGCCAGCCGAAGCGGGTTTTGGGGGCTTCGATGCCTTCCGCGGGGCCGTCGCCGGGTAGCATAGCTCCCATGGAGCCGACCGCTGTCACGCTGGCCGTGCTGGCCGGAGGCGAGGGCAGGCGTCTGGGGTGTCTGAAAACCCGGTTGGAGCTGTCGGGACGGGGCATTCTGCTCGATTTAATCGATCGGCTGGATTGGCCCGGTCCTACGGTGCTGGTGGGGCACCCAGATCATCCCAATCCCGCCGGAGCCTACCGGTTTGATCAGGTCGTTTTTGATGTCGAAGCCGCTCAGGGGCCGATGGCGGGCGTGCTGTCGGCGATCGAGGTGTGCAAAACCGACGGAATCTGCGTCGTCGGTGTGGATATGGTTCACCTGCGGCGAATCCACCTGGAGCGGCTGCTTCGCGCTGCTTTCCAGCGCACCGCAACCGTGGCGATGTGGACGACTTGTTCAGCCGGGCGCCGGCGGATCCAACCCCTGCCCTGCTGGATCTCCCAAGCCGCTTTTGCAGGGGTGCGGGAATACTACCGCGTGGGCGGGCGTTCCTTGCGGGGGTTGCTGGGGCTTCCAGGGTCGCGGGAGCTGGCGGCACCGCTTGATTGGCCGGTCAACGTCTTCGATGGGATCAACACCCTCCGGGAGCTGGCGGCGGTGAAGGGTCGGATCGGCTCCGGCTGACGGGCCGGTTCAAGCCTCTTTCGGGGGAAGGTTCGTCAGGGCACCTGGCTTCGGCGGGTGCGGCATTGTGCGTTCGGGGACACTATACTCCCGCCTGCCATGACACGGCGGTGTTCCCTCGGACTTGATTTTGGCACGGAATCGGCCCGTGCGGTGATCGTCGATATTGCCGATGGCTCGATCGTCGGGCAGGCGACCTGCGCCTACACCCATGGTGTGATCGATCGGCAGCTTCCTGACTCGTCCATCCCGCTGCCGGCGGATTATGCCCTGCAACACCCCCGTGACTGGCTGGAGTCGGCCGCCGCGGCCACGCGCGGCGCCTTGGCTCAAGCGCAAGGCGTCACGGCGGATCACCTCGTGGGCATCGGAGTTGATTTCACCAGCTGCACGATGCTCCCCTGCACGAAAGACGGCACACCCCTGTGTCTGCTGGACCGTTTCCGCACCACACCGCTGGCCTGGCCCAAACTCTGGAAGCATCACGGCGCCAAGGCCGAAACCGATCGCATCAATCGCATCGCCAGAGAACGCAACGAACCTTGGCTGCCGCGCTACGGCGGAACGGTAGGCCTGGAATGGTTCTTCCCGAAGATTCTGGAGACCTTGCACCATGCTCCGGAAGTGTTTGACGCTGCCGAAATCTGGATCGAAGCCGGCGACTGGCTGGTCTGGCAGCTCGTCAGCGGTCCGTTTCCCGGCTGCGATCCGAACTCCCTGACGCGCTCCACCTGTCAGGCCGGCTACAAGGCCTTGTGGAATCGCACCACCGGCTATCCCTCCGCCCAGTTCCTCGCTGCCGTGCATCCGAAGCTCTCCGACATCGTGCCGCGCGCCCTGCCCGGGGTACACCGCGCTCCGGGCGAGCCGGCAGGACGCCTCAGCGAATCGGCCGCACGAATGCTGGGCCTGCGCAGCGGAATTGCCGTCTCCACGGCGATCATCGACGCGCACGCAGGGGTTCCCGGCGCCGGCGCCGCCGAGCCGGACACCATGGTCCTGGTCATGGGCACCAGTTCCTGTCACATGCTCAACAGCCGGGTGGAAACCTTCGCCGAAGGCATTGCGGGAGTTGTGGAAGGGGGAATTCTTCCCGGTTATTTCGGGTATGAAACCGGTCAGGCGAGTGTGGGGGATGCCTTCGCCTGGCTGGTGGAGACATTCGGACTGTCTCACGAACAGTTGTCCTCCCGGGCAGCCAGGCTGCCTCCGGGAAGCGGGGGCGTGATTGCCTTGGACTGGCTGAACGGGTGTCGCACCCCGTTGATGGACGGGCGATTGTCCGGGGCGCTGGTGGGCTTGACGCTGGGCACTCGTCCGGAACAGCTCTACCGCGCCCTGATGGAGGCGACGGCGTTCGGTTTGCGATGGATTGTGCAGACCCTGCGCGATGCACAAGTGCCCGTGCGCCGATTCGTCGCCAGTGGAGGGTTGCCGGCGCGAAATCCCCTCCTGATGCAGATCTACGCCGATGTTCTTCAGGAGCCGATTTCTCTGGCAGAAAGCGAGCAATCGGTGGCGTTGGGGGCGGCGATCATCGGTTGCGTATCGGCGGGGGAGGAGCTGACGGGCTACCGGTCGGTCGAGTCTGCCATTCGTGCCATGGCACGACAACGGCAGCAGCCCGTGTATCGCCCGTCGGCGGAGGCGTCATCGATCTATCAGGAGCTGTATCAGTTGTATCGGCAACTGGCTGATCCAAAGGGAACGGTCGCGACAACGATGCACGCCTTGCACGAGTTACGGGGCTGATCGGCCGGCGGACGCAGCAGCGACGTCCCCGCGTGGGGATGCGCTGCGCGTCGGACCGCACCGGCGCGCAGCGCTGCGCCATCTGCGCGCAGCGCACAGGCGATGCGATGGAAAGTCGCAAGCTCCCACCGAACACCCCAACCTCCCGCCGTCAACGCTGTTCGCCCCCCGCGGCTGGAGAAGGGGTGGTCCAGCAACACCGCAATCGCCCCTACCGACCACACAATTCAGTAAATCTTCAGAGTCTCCATTGCCCGGCGGGCTCAGGGGTCGTATGGTGAGAGCTCGGACGGGAGTGATGCGGCATCGGGGGTCGGGCCTCAGCACTCTATTACAGGGCAAGCCGGGCGTTTTGATGCGGCGCAACTCTCGCGCCAGCCGGTACTTACCGTCCGTGCCCGTGGGAGAGGCGTCATGAGCGCGCGACGAAGAAAATCACTGCTGGCCACGCTGGTGTGGTGGGCCGGCCTTCCGACGGCTTGGGGGCAGACCAGTGGCACCTGGGCGGTGGATGTCGGGACCACCGGCGGATCGTGGAGCGTTGCCTCCAACTGGGTGAATGGGGTCATTCCCGACAACGGGGGCACGGCCACGTTCCCCGTGTTGCCGTTCTCCACCGCACCTTTGCTGATCGTGCAGGATCTGCCCACCGTCTCGCTGGGGGAAATGAACTTCCAGACGCTGATCACCTACCGTTTCACGGCACCGGTCTCAAGCCCGGGCAACTCCATCACCCTCACCGGCGATGCCGTACTGAACACGCCGATTGCCAGCATCAACAGCCTGGGGATTACCTTCTTCGGGCAGTTGCTGCAGCTTCCCATCGCCGGGACCAGCGGCTTGACCAAGCGCGGCCCGGGAACCGTAACGCTCTGGCAGCACGCCAACCCTTACACCGGTGGCACTCGAGTGGAAGAGGGGGTGCTGGTGCTGCGGCAGATCGGCGATGCTGCCTTGGGAAACCCGGCCGGCAGCCTCACCCTCGATGGTGGGACCGTTCGTGTAACCACCCTCCCGTGGAACAGCAGCCGCGACATCCGTCTGGGCCCCGCAGGGGGGACGTTCGAAGCCACCGCCACCGGCACGATCACCCTCAACGGGCCGATCTCTGGGCCGGGTGGAATGAACAAAATCGGCGTCCGTGGGTTGAGCCTCACGAACAACAACTCGTTTGCCGGTCCGACTCAAATCCTTGCCGGCTCGATTGGTCTCAGTGGCAATGGTGTGCTCAGCGCCACCTCAGCCGTGCTCAGCAGGGAGCGGATTGTTCTGGACAACACAGGAATGAACCTCCTGAACCGCGTTTCCGACGCGGCCAGCCTGACTCTGTTTGGATCGACGCTCGATTTCCTGGGCAGCCCGGGTGCGGCCAGCTCCGAGGTTCTGGGGCAGACGACCTTCAGCCGCGGGGCCACGGTGGTCACGATCACCCCCGGAACCGGGCAGTCGGCCTCCATCTCGATGCAAAGCGGGCTTCGAGAGCGCGGGGCGATCCTGATCTGCCGGGGGACGTCGTTGGGGGAGGCTCCAGGCCCGAATGTGGCCAATCTCACATTCGCCACGCCCCCAGCGCTGGTCGGGGGTGGGGGAACCACCTCCACGAACAAAAGCATCGTCCCTTGGGCTTTTGGCGTGGCTTCCATAACCGAACCTCAAACGGCCTTGGGATTGCTGACCTATGGCCCCAACGGCCTGCGTCCACTGGCTCCGGCGACGGAATACACCCCGTCGCTTGCCACGGCAGCGGCTGCGGACAATGTTCGCGTCACCGCGGATCAATCCCTCTCCAGCCCCCGGACGATCAATGCTCTGGTGGTCGCCGGGGGGAGCTCGATTGCCGGTCCGGGGACACTTTCGATCACCAGCGGGGCCCTGCTGGTGACCACGGGCAGCCTCAATCTCAGCGCTCCGGTGGATTTTGGTTCGGCAGAGGGAATCGTCGTTTCGATCGGGAACACGACGCTTTCCGGTCCGATCAGCGGCAGCGGGGGGCTGAACAAGCAGGGTGCCGGATTCGCAACTTTCGCAGCAACAAGCACTTACACCGGAATTACCACGCTGGGAGCCGGGACCAGCTTTTACGCCGCTCAGGTGCCCAAGGGCGCGCCGTCCCCCTTCGGCAGCGACAACTCGGCGATCGTGTTGGCGCCGGGGGGGATCGGCACCGCCGGAAACACCGCCCGGCTGGTGTACAACGGTGCAGGATCGGTTGCATTTGACCGCGATCTGCTGGTCAGCGGGCGCGTGGCCGTCGGAAACGCCGCAATCCTGCCCGGTTTCGGCCTCAACGGGCCGGGAACGCTCACCATGAACGGGGACATCACCCTGGATGCCAGCCCGATGACCTTCCTCAGCAACAACCCCGCGGCGGTGCTGGTGATCAACGGCGACATTTCCGGGACCGGACCCGTCACCGACGGTTCGGCCACCGCCGGCACCGTTCGGCTCAATGGCAACAACACGTTCACAGAGGGCACAGAACTCGGCGGCGGTCTGGTGTGGCAGGTCGGGTCCGACACGGCCTTCGGCGATGGTGGATTAATCAAGATCGTCGGCACCGGGTCTGCCCGCATTGAGGCGATCGGGGGACCGCGCAGCATCGCGAACCCCGTGGTTTGTTTCAGCAGCTCGACCAACTACTGGACCATCGCCGGCAATGAGCCAATCACCTTCACCGGCAGCATCAACCTCTCGGGCGCGTTTTCGCACAACATCAGCAACACCGCGCTGACGACTTACGCCGGCACGCTGCACACCGGTGGGTTCACAAAGGCCGGTCCGGGCACGCTGGTGCTGAGCGGCGATAACCTGTACACCGGCCTGACCACCGTCGCATCGGGAACTCTTCGCATCACCCATGGCAATGCGCTGGGGTCGGAGCTTTCCCGGACGATCGTCAACGCCGGCGCGCAGCTCGAGTTGGCCGGCGCCAGAACTCGCGAGCCCTTGACCATCAACGGCAATGGACCCTTCAACACCGGTGCGATCCATGTTTCGGCCGGGGGCAACACCCTGGGAGACGTGACCGTCGCCGGTAACTCCCGCATTGTCGTGCAGGCCGGCTCGCTGGCCGTCGGGAACCTCGATGCCTCCACGCCAACGCTCTGAGCGGGCCGATGAGCGCCCGGCGGATTCGCGCTGCCCGGATGGACCTCGACGGCTTTCTGGCCATCCAGAAAGGGCGATCTACAGACAAGACCAGCCGATTGACAGGCCTTCTCCTGGAGCCCTTCAGCCAGCTCGACCTTGGCGACAACGATCTGGTGATCGATTACGCGCCCTCACAGACGCCGGCAGCCAGCGTCCGGCAGCTTCTGGCCCTCGGCTACAACAAGGGCTCGTGGACCGGCCTCGGCCTGGCCAGTTCTGCCGCCGCCGCCACCCCCGCAACCGCCTTGGGGTGGGCCGAGGCCTCGGAGCTTTACAGCACGTTTCCGGCGGTCTTCAGCGGCCAAACGGTGGATGAGACTGCGATCCTGATCGGGTTCGTCCCCACCGGAGATGCCAACCTCGATGGCATAACCGATCTGGCCGACTTTGCCCGGCTCGGCTCGACGTTCAATCTGCCGGCGGATTGGAGCCGCGGCGACTTCAATTACGATGGCACTGCCGACCTGGCCGACTTCGCGCAACTGGCGGCGAATTTCAATCAGTCACTGCCGCTGGGCCGGGACGCCGGCTTCGACCCCCGTGCGACCATCCCCGAACCTCTGACCGCGCCGGCAGCGCTGCTGCTGCTGGCGCGTCGGCGACGGTCGCGCCCGCAGCGCACCTGCGTCGCACGCGTTGACGATATCACTGCAGGTTGACGGGCATGATCACATACTGAAAGTTCGCCCCGCTTTTCAGCAGACCAGGTCGATTCGGTGCGGTCATTTCCAGGCTGATCTCGTCGCTGTCGGCAACCCGAAGCGCCTCGATCAGGAAGACCGGGTTGAAGCCGATTTCAATCTCTGAACCTTCGTATTTGCATGCGAAGTTGACGGTGGCTTCGCCGCTTTCCGGGCTCCGACTGGACAGCACGACGCCCTTGCGGTTGAAGGCCATCCGCACTCCCTTGCTTTCCTCGGTCGTGAGCAAGGCTGCCCGCCGGATCGCCGAGAGGAAATCCGCCGTGCTGGCGGTCATTTTCTTGTCCGAATCCTTCGGCAGCACCTCTTCATACGGCGGGAACTGCCCCTCCACGAGATTCGTGGTGAGCGTTGCGTTGGGAGTGCTGAAGTGAATCTGGTTCTCGCGCAGCTGCAGGGAGACCGTTTCCTCCGGGTCATCCAGCAGCTTGTCCAGCAGGTTGAGCGCCTTGGCTGGGATGATCGGCTGCGTCAGCTCCTTTTCGCTTTTCTTCACGCTCGACGCATCCTCACGAGCCAGTGCCAGGCGCCGGCCGTCCGTGGCGATGAGGCTGAGTTTCTTCCCCTTGACCACCAGCAGCACACCGTTGAACGCATAGCGGGTGCTTTCGCGGGCGGCAGCAAAAAGGGTCTGCCCGATGAGCTTTTTGAGCGGACCCGCACCGATCTGCAGATCGGCCTCGCCGCGGAACTCCGGAATCGCCGGGAACTCGTCAGCCGGGCGCGTGTAAATCTTGAAATGCGCATCATTGCCCCGGATGTGGGCCTGCTCGCCGATTACATCCAGCGAAAGCGTGTCATCGATCGACTCCCGCACGATATCCCGAAGCTTGTCCGCCGGCACCAGCGTTTCTCCCCCCTTTTCGATCTGCACCTGGCTGTCGATGTAGCGGATGGCGATCTCCAGATCGGTGGCCGAAATCACCAGCCGATCATCGCTGGCTGCGAGCTTCACACACTTCAGCGCTTCCTTGGGGCTTCGCGCCGCCACCACGTTTCCGGTAACGTTCAGCGCGTCCAGCAGCGCCCCTCGGTTGCAGATGACTTTCATAGCACCCTTCTCCTGACTCAACCGGCCGGCAGGCCCGGTCCGGGGGGCTACTGTACCCTCATCTTCCTCTCTTTAGAATTCCTGAGACTTGAAAAACCGAAGTGATGCTGATGAGGGCTGTTGCGATGTGGATAACTTTTGAAGAAGTGGCGTAAGTCCATTGCAGGTAGTAATTTAGACAAACTATTATGGGACATTGAATGTGGATAACTTGTGGGCGGGTTACGGGGAAACTGACTCCGACAGAGGGCGTTTTCGACGGCAGGGTTGGCCGCGCGGCGGCGCCTGTCGATGGGGGGAGTCTTGCGCAACAGATGCGCGTCAGCTTTTACCCCCTTTTCCACGGCTTATCTCCCAAACCCTGTCGTGAATTAGTCCACCAGTCCTGCACAAAAGCTGCCGGCCGGTGTTGATTTCACCGCCGGGTACTTTATCTCCGTGCTTCTGCATGTGTGGCTTGGCTGGCATTGTCGCCTGGGATGATCGCTTCCGCATCGGCCATGCCGTATTGGAAGAGATGAGCGCCCGCGTTGCCCACCGGGGTCCGGACGGCAAAGGTCTTTACCTCAATCATGACGATACCGTGGCGCCCTTCCGCCCGCAGTGCGGTCTGGTTCACCGGCGGATGGCGATTATCGATCTCGACGAGCGTTCGCTCCAGCCGTTCGATGACGGTCGCAACGGCAAGTGGCTGGTCTACAACGGGGAGGTCTACAACTACCGCCAGCTGCGCACCGAGCTGGAGTCGCTTCGGCCGAACTATCGATGGCGCACCACGGGAGACACCGAAGTTCTGCTGGCGGCGCTGGAAACCTGGGGTGCCGCTGCCCTCCGACGCGTCAACGGCATGCTGGCCTTGGCCTTGTGGGATGAAACGGAACAGACCCTCCTGCTGGCGCGAGACCGCATGGGGCAAAAGCCGCTGTTTTACGCAGCCGTCGATCGCTTCGGGCGGCCTTGGAACGGGTTTGTGGCGGCCGAGTCGGGGGACGTTCACGTGGAAATCTTCTCCAACGCCGACTGCCCTGCTGCGATTGCCTTCGCCAGCGAGCTGGCGGCCCTGCGGGCTGTGCCCTGGTTCGATCCGTCGGTGGACTACTTTGCCCTCGCT
>JAVQWE010000071.1:0-1528 GCA_033579175.1 Phycisphaerales bacterium
GGGTCTGGCAGAACGGCTGGCCCAGCGACAGATGAGAATGGTGCGTGAAGGCACGAGCGTGCTGGAACTGCCCGGCAGAAGCGCTTCACCGGAAGTTTCGCCGTTTGAGCTGGTTACGGTGGCCCCTCCGGCGGCCATGCCGGAATATCGCCCGGTCGGCGGGAGAATCAGTGCACTGTTTCATCATCCCAAGATCCGCCTGTATCTTCTGGGGGCCGGACTGCTGATCATGGTGCTCGGGGTGATTCTGGGCAGCCAGCGACCCGCCCCGTGTTCCTGAACCACTCCGCCGACAGCCCCATCATGCCCCGCGCGATCGCCATCGAAACTTCCGGTCGGGCCGGATCAATTGCCCTCGCGGCCGAGGGAAAACTGCTGGTGGAGGAATCGTTTGCTCATGGGCTGGCCCATGCGGCGGGCGTGTTGCCGATGATCGATCGGCTGGTGCGTGTCCAAGGCTGGTCTCCGGAGGATCTGGAGCAGGTGTACCTTTCGATCGGCCCGGGATCTTTCACGGGGTTGCGGATCGCGGTGACGATCGCCAAAGCCCTGGCGTTCTCGCTCGGGGTGAAGGTTGTGGCCGTGCCGACTGTGCGAGTCCTGATCGAAAATGCGCCGCAGGAGGCGCAGCGCGGCATCATCGTCCTGGATGCCAAGCGCGGACAGGTTTTCACGGCAGCGTTTGAGCGGTCGGGAATCAACCAGCCGTGGCGGGAGCTGGAGGCGCCTCAGGTAGACACGCTGGAGAACATCATCGGCCGATTGGTTAAACCGGTTCACCTGATCGGCGAGGGAATCACCTACCACCGCCAGTGTATTCCCAAGACCCCGGATGTCGTCGTGACCGAACCGGATCGATGGCGAGCCAGGGCTGCGGTGGTGGCTCGAATCGGCGCCGAAATGGCCGGGCGCGGAGAGTTTGCCGATCCTTGGACCCTGCAACCCCTGTACATCCGCCTGCCCGAAGCAGAAGAGAAGTGGCGCAAGACCCACGGGCAGTGAATCAGCCGAACCAGGTGAAAAAGGCTAAAATCAGGGAAATTCCCCCGCAAATCATGCCGGCGACGGCCATTCCCCGGCCGCCGCCCTCCCCCGGCGGGCTTTGCTGATACCCCACCAGGCCGAAGACAATCGCCAGCAATGGCACGACTCCCGTGCAGAACGTCGGCAGGCTGAGAATTCCCAGCACAAGCGATGCCACGGCATAGCCGTTGCTTCCCTCGACGCCCTCGGCAATCGTGCCTTCGATGGTGAAGGGTCGTCCACAGGCACGACAATTGTCGCTGGTGATGGCAGAAAAGGTCCCGCAACGCGGGCATTGAATGTGCTGCGCTCCATCACTGAGTCGCACAATCCGCGGCGCCTGCTTTCCCGATGCGGCATAGGCATGCACGGGGTGGGGGTCCTGCAGTGGATGCTTGATCGGCCGGACCTCAACCACTCGGCCATAGGAGTCAAGGATGGGAATGGTGATGTCCAGCCCGCAGGTGGGGCATTGCCCCTCGGTGCCGGCCATGCTTTCGGTCGC
>JAVQWE010000071.1:1538-9612 GCA_033579175.1 Phycisphaerales bacterium
GTTGAAGCCATATCGTCGCTCCGAGCCTGCCCGGAACGATGCCCCGGCCTTGCGGACTGCGGGAGCGGGGCTTGGCGTCCCGCCGTCCGCAGCCACCGCCGCCGGCATCGGCACCCGCTGCACGGCGTGGCAGTTCGGGCAGCGCATTTCCTTTCCGGCGAAGGCATCCTCCCCGGCCAGTTGCGCGCGACAAACCGAGCAGGTGTAGTGGATCATCCGGTTCAAAAATTATGCCTGCCCGGTGGGGCAAGTCACGCGAAGGGGGTCCGGCCCGTCCGTCGCCAAGCCGCCAATTGCCCGGAGGACACTTCCGGCATACATTTTGTCATTCAGCGGGAGTCTTCGCGTGTCGATTGCCTTGCCGGTGTTTCCCAGCCACGCCGAATACGAGAAGAAAGAGAAATGCGGTCTGTTTGGCATCTGGGGCAGCCCCGAGGCCGCGCAAATCACCTATCAGGGGTTGTTTGCACAGCAGCATCGCGGGCAGGAATCGGCGGGGATCGTCGTGTCCGATGGCGCAGAACTTCGGGGGCACGCCGGCATGGGGCTGGTCAGTCAGGTCTTTACGGCGCGGATTCTTTCGGAAGACCTTGCCGGCCACGCGGCGATTGGTCACGTGCGTTACTCAACCACCGGATCAAGCAGGCTGTGCAACGCCCAGCCGCTGTTGCGGCAGTACCTGATGGGGCCTGTCGCCGTGGCACACAACGGCAATCTGATTAACGCGCAGCTTCTGCGGCGGGAGTATGAGCGGCATGGCCACATTTTCCAGAGCACGACCGACACCGAAATCATCGTGCATCTTCTGGCCAAGCCGTCGCACGTCGACAAACATGACCCGCTTCCCCATGTCTTGCGGCACCTTCAGGGGGCTTTCAGTCTTCTGTTTCTGTTTCCGAACCGGATCGAAGCCTGCCGCGACCCCTGGGGCATCCGCCCGCTGGTTCTCGGCAAGCTCGGGTCGGCCTTCTGTGTCGCCAGCGAGACCTGCGCTCTGGACGCGATCGGCGCTGAGTTCCTTCGTGAGGTGGAACCGGGGGAAATCGTGCGGATCGACGATTCCGGGCTGCAGTCCCGCCGATTTGATCAGCCGGCAGAGGAGGGTGCCCGCTGCATCTTTGAACATGTCTATTTCGCCAATCCCGCCAGCAACGTCTTCGGCCAGAACGTGAGCCTGGCGCGGGTCGCCATGGGCCGGCAACTGGCGCGGGAATCGTTCGTCGAGGCCGATTGTGTTGTGCCCATGCCCGACAGCGGCCGTTCCGCCGCCGCCGGCTATTCTCGGGAATCGGGGATTCCCTTCGAGGAGGCGATTGTTCCGAATCGCTTCGTCGGGCGCACGTTCATCCTGCCCAACCAGCGCGCGCGCGATCGCGCGGTGAGTATGAAGCTGAACATCGTGGGAGAACTGGTGCGGGGCCGGCGGATCGTCGTGGTGGATGATTCCATTGTGCGCGGCACCACCACGCGATCCAAAATGCGCGCCTTGCGACGCGCCGGTGCCCGTGAGATTCATCTGCGGATCTCTTGTCCGCCGATTCAATATCCGTGTTACTACGGGATCGACTTTGCCACCCCGCAAGAGCTGATCGCCCATGATCGTTCCGTGGAACAGATTCGGCAGTTTCTGGAGGTCGATTCCCTGGCGTTCCTTTCGCTGGAAGGGTTGCTCTCGTGCGTGGGGATTCCGCCGCGCGACTGCTGCACCGCCTGCTGGAGCGGATGTTACAAGATTCCCGTGGACCAGCCCCAGAGCAAGTTCAGCTTCGAACGCGACCAGCTTCGCATGTTCTGAAGTTCACGTCGTGGGTCCCCCGGAAGATTCCGGGGCGACGTTTCGGCAGCGGTGGGGGGTTGGCCAGGTCAGGATTCTGCCGTTCCGGGCCGGGAATGCCCCCGTTCTTGTCGTGCTCGGCGAATCTGGGGTCGGAGAAATCGATCAAAAAGCCGCGACTTTGCCGTTGCCAACCGCGGGCGGGGGGGTATGATAGTCAGATAGAGGATCACCACCGCGCCGGCCGCGCGGTGGTTCGCTTTTGTATGTACCGTCGAACCGCTGCCTCTTCGGAGGCACGGGCATCGGCTTGGCCGGAGAAGGTTTATGCAGATCGTCAGTGCCGCCGAAATGGCCGCGTTGGAGGCCAAACGGGAAGAATTATATAAGGCTCAGATCGACGTTCAGGAGCGAATCCGCAAGGCCGCGAGCCTCGGAGATCTCAGCGAAAACGCCGAATATCACTTCGCCAAGGAGGAGAATCGGAACATCCAGCGGCAACTGGCAGAGCTGGAGGCGAAGATCAGAAGCGTTTCGGTTGTGGGTCGAGACAATCTTCCGGAGGATGTCGTTTTCCTCGGGCACACCGTCAAGCTTCTGGACCTGACGGACGACAGCGAGATGCTGGTTCGACTGGTCGGTGAGGCAACTCCGCCCACCGGCAGCGAAGTGGAGAACGTTTCGGTCTCCAGCCCGATGGGCGAGGCCTTGTTGAAGGCCCGTGTCGGGGATGTCATCAAGGTCAAGGCGCCCCGCGGCACACTCGAATACAAGGTCGTGCAGATTGTGGAATAAAAGCGATGCGTCGTCCGCACCGCCCACCGCAGAGAGTTCAGGCAGGGGTCAGGCGTAACCGGTGTGACGCCGAATGCTCGGGTCTGGCCTGGGCGGGTCTATGAGCATCCTCGCAGCGATGTGCGGGCGCCGCACGCCGACCGTTTTCGCATCCCGCCGACATACCCCTCGCGCCGCCTTAGCTCAATTGGCAGAGCACCGGTTTTGTAAACCGGCGGTTTCCGGTTCGACTCCGGAAGGCGGCTTACTTCAAGATCGAGCAGAACTCGACCCTCGTGTCCAAAAACCGTGCACGCTTTTGAAACGGCCGGCATGGTGGCGTCGTTCCGGTCGGGCAGTCTCTCACCGAACCCATCCGTGCGGTAAGCGCCGGCGGTTGGACCGGACAACCGCCTGCCGCGCTGCGCGGGAGTGTGATCCAGCGCGCAGCGCGCTGCTGAAGCCACTCGACCTGGCATGTCCAGCGACACCCTCCCTGCAGTTGATGGCCTGATCACCGCAGAACGCGACTCACAGCGGGCAATCCGGTAGGATCACCCCCCCGATGTCCGACCCAATCGCTGACTCCGCCCACCGTCGAGTGCGGCTTGGCTCAATCCTTGTGCCCCTGGGGCTTTTCGTTGTCATTCTCGTGGCCTATTGGCCTGCGCTGCGCGGGGATTTCATCTGGGATGACGACTATTACGTCGTGAATAACCGGGCGTTGCGGACAGCCGACGGGATTCAAGACCTGTGGTTGGGTCTGTTTCCCGATCCCCGCCGATATCCGGCTCCGCAATACTATCCGATGACCCACACGAGCTTATGGCTCGACTATCGCATCTGGGGCCTCAATCCGATCGGATATCACCTGACCAACGTCATCCTTCACGCCCTGGGCTGCTGGACGCTGTGGGTCATCCTGCGGCGGCTGCAGGTGCCCGGTGCCACGCTGGCGGCGTTCGTGTTCGCGCTGCACCCGGTGAACGTTGAATCGGTGGCGTGGATTACGGAGCGCAAGAACGTGCTCAGTGGGCTGTTCTACCTGCTTTCGCTGCTGGTGTACCTGAGATTTGCCGGTCTGGACGGGCACGTGACGCGGCAGCGGGCGGCCGAGCCAGGGGGAAGCGGCACTCCGGATGCCTCGCACGATTACAGACTGGAGCTGCCCACGGAGCCGTGGAAGCTGTATCTGCTTTCCCTGCTGATGTTTGCATTCGCGATCCTCAGTAAATCCGTCACGGCGACGTTGCCGGGCGCCATCCTGCTGATCACCTATTGGAAGCGTCGGCGGATCGAATGGCGCCGGGATGTCCTGCCGCTGGTGCCGTTTTTCCTTCTGGGACTGGCGATGAGCCTGCTGACGGGATGGATGGAGCGGGCCGTCGTGGGGGCGGTGGGTGCGGAATGGGCGTTCTCCCCTGCCGAGCGGATCGTCATCGCCGGGCGCGCCGTGTGGTTTTACATCGGAAAGCTGCTGTTTCCGTATCCGCTGATGTTCATGTACCCCAGGTGGTCAATTGATCCCGCCCGGGTGCTGCAATGGCTGCCTGCGCTCGGAGCCTTGGGGCTATTGGCAGGGCTTTGGGCAGCCCGCCGCCGACTTGGGGATGCCCCGTTGCTCGGCGCGTTGTTTTTCGGGGGCACGATTTTGCCGGCGCTGGGGTTTGTGAATTTTTTCCCGATGCGTTACAGCTTCGTCGCAGATCATTTCGTCTATCTGGCCGCCTTGGGGTTGATCGTCCCGCTGTGCGCTGCGGGTACCGTGCTGCTGGCTCAACAACGATGGGTTGGGGTGATCGTGGCTGTGGGGCTGTGCGGTGGGTTGGGGTGGCTGTCATTCTCTCATGCCCGGAACTTCGACGGTCCTGAACGGCTTTGGCAGCACACGATTCAGAGCAATCCTGAGTCCTGGATGGCACATAACAACCTGGGATTGCTCAAGTTACAGCAAAACCGCCTGGAGGAAGCCGAAGCCCTCTTCCGACGCGCGCTGGAGCTTCGGAAGGATCATGCCGAGGCGGTGCTCAATCTCGGCCGGGTGGCTGAAGCACGCGGGAACCATGCCGAAGCGCAACGGTTGTACGAACAGGCTGTGCAGATGAACGAGGATTATTACCAGCGCGATCTGCGTGTCACGGGGAGATCGCTGCCACGGCGGTCGCACGGCAACGCGATGATGGTGCTGGCGCGGTTCCACGCCGACCGTGGCGACCTTTCCGCCGCCCGGGCTTTGTATGAGAAGGTGATCGCTCAGGACGCGAACAACGTTGCTGCCATCAGCGATTGCGGCGAGATTCTTCGACGTCAGGGCGAATATGAGCGTGCCCTGCAGATGCAGTTACTGGCGGTCCAGCGGGACCCCACGTCACTTGCTGTTCGAAACCGTTTGGGGCTGGCCTTGGCCGACAACGGCCGACCGCAGGATGCCATCCGGACCTGGCTGGGAGTGCTGGCAGATGATCCGACGAATCCCGAGGCCAACAACAACCTGGGCCTGATGCTGGTCGCGGATGGCAAATGGTCCGAAGCTGCGGCTCTGTTCGAACGGGCCTTGCAGGCGCGGCCGGATTTTCCGGAGGCAAGGCGGAATCTGGAGGCAGCCCGTCGCCGGGCCACCACGGCAGCGGCGACAGCCCCGGCAGCGGGTTCGCCCGAGGTGCCCGGGACCCAGCCGGCTACGCCGCCGCAGTGAAATCGGTATACTCCGCACCGCCATGACCGCCGTCAGGCTTGTCGAGATTTCCAAGCACTTCGGGCAGACGGTCGCACTGGATCGGATCGACCTGAAGATCGAAGCGGGGGAGCTGTTTTTCCTTCTGGGCCCCAGTGGGTGCGGCAAGAGCACGCTGTTGCGTCTGATCGCCGGGTTGCACGCGCCGACCAGCGGGAGAATCTATTTCAACGATCGCGATGTGACCACTGTCGGCACGGAGAACCGCAACGCCGTCATGTGCTTTCAGAGTTATGCTCTCTGGCCACACATGAGCGTGCGGGAAAACATCCGTTTCGGGCTGGAGATTCGCAGAGTTCCCGCCGATGAGGCACGCCGACGGGTGAACGAGGTGATCGAGCTGGTGCAGCTTGGTGCGTATGCCGACCGCAAGCCCAATGAGCTTTCCGGAGGCCAGCAACAGCGCGTGGCGCTGGCTCGGGCGCTGGTGGTACGACCGGATTGCCTGCTGCTGGACGAGCCACTGTCGAATCTCGACGCCAAGCTGCGCCTGGAAATGCGCGGTGAAATCCGGCGCATCTGTCGAGCCTCCGGTCTGACCGCGATCTACGTCACTCACGATCAGAAGGAAGCCCTGAGTATCGCCGATCGCATGGCAGTGCTGAATTTCGGTAGAATCGAGCAGGTCGGCAAGCCGCAGGAGCTGTATCGGAGGCCGCGCAACCGCTTCGTCGCCAATTTCATGGGCGAAACGAATTTCCTGGAAGGCACGGTGGTCTCGTCGGACAACGGCCTGCTGATCATCGAGACCGGGATCGGACGCATTGCCAGCGCAAACCGTCCCCCGGAGGAATTGGGTGACCGAAGGGACGTGGTGGTTTCCATCCGGCCCGAGGTGGTGCGCGTTGCACCGGTGGCGCAGGCGGAGGTCAACCGGTTTGATGGGGTCGTCCATGACACGATCTACCTGGGCGAAATGGCGCAGCATGTGGTCTCGATCGGGAATGGCGGCGGGGCGGAGCTTCGGGTCTTCGAGCTGAATCCGAAGATCGTCGCGCGCGACGAAGCCCGGGAGCGGGCGAAAGTGTGGTTTGATCCGGCGGATGTGGTGGTGCTTCCGCGTTGAGCACGGGCGGGGTTGAGCCAGCCACTCGGGGAACCGTCGGCCGCGGGAATCCGGCGGATCGAGAGCCTTTGATGGTGAGCTTTTCCAGTTGAGTTTCAGGCGTGCCCAGGAACCTTCTGATCCTCGTGACGCTGGCGATCGTGATCGCCTTGCCGTTTATCTTTCGGCGAACTCCGGCGGAAGGGGATTGGCGAGCGGGCGACCCGATTCTTGTGGTGATCACACCGCACAATGAGGCGATCCGCTACGAATTTGAGCGTGGGTTTTCCCGATGGCATCAGACCCGTTTCGGACGACCGGTAAAGATTGATTGGCGGAACATCGGGGGAACGACGGAAATCAGCCGTTACCTGACGAGCGAGTATTCGGCGGCGGTGCGCGCGTGGTGGAGGCAGCAGGGTCGGCCGTGGCCTGAGGGGGCCAGCGACGCGGTGGTCAGCGACCGATTTCCGTTGGATCAGCCCCCACCCGGGGTTTCGGAGGAGACTTGGCAGCGACAGAAGGAGGTGTATCAGGCGTTTCGCCAGATTGACCATCCTTCCCAGATTACCGCCAAGATCGATCTTTTCTTCGGTGGAGGTGAGTTCGATCACAGCAATGCCTATGCCCGCGGTTTCACGGTGCCACCTTGGCCGAGCGAGGCTGTGCCCCAAGGCCTCTTCACCGCCGATTTTGCCGGCGAAACGATCGATCTGATCCCCGAGCGCGTCAGTGGAGAGGTCTGGCGTCGGCCGTATCTGTTTGGCAACGCCATCAGCACATTCGGGATTGTTTATAACGTCGACCGCCTGCGGGATCTGGGCGTTTCCCGACCACCCTCGCGTTGGGAGGACCTGGCCGATCCGGTGTATTTCCGGCAGTTGGGAGTGGCCGATCCGACCAAGTCCGGTTCAATCGCGAAAGCCTTCGAGATGATCGTGCATCAGAAGATGCGTGACGCGGCGGTACGGGCCGGATTCGACGATGCGGCGATCGCTGTCCACGAAGCCACGATCGATCGCTACATCAAGTCCCGGGGACGGGACTACCGTCGTGGTGAAGTTCCCCCGGAACTGATCCCGTATCAGGCGGCGCTGGAAGCCGGTTGGGAAGAGGGAATTGCTCTGCTGCAGGCGATCGGTGCCAATGCCCGGTATTTCACGGATTCAGCCAGCAAAGTTCCGATCGATGTCAGTATGGGAGATGCGGCGGTGGGAATGGCCATCGACTTTTACGGTCGATATCAGGCACAGATGTCGCGGGGTCCGGAGGGTCAGGAGCGGATGGTCTACGCCACGGTGGTTGGTGGCGCCAGCATGAGCTGCGACCCGATCAGCCTGCTGCGCGGCGCGCCCAACCGCGATCTGGCGGTGCGATTCATCGAATTTGTCCTCAGCGAGGACGGCCAGCGGCTCTGGGCCTATCGACCCGGAACGCCCGGAGGACCTGAGAAGTTCGCGCTGCGCCGTTTGCCCATCCGCCGGGATTTTTACCCTTCCCGGAATCCGGCGGTGCAGGCATCATTCGAACGGCATCGTCCATTTACCTCCGATGACCTGGGGGACCCCACGGTCGATCCTTATGAGCTGTCGCAGAAGTTCGTCTACTATCGCCGGTGGACGGGCGATCATTTCAGCGTGATGCGCGACCTGGTAAAGGCGATGTGCCTTGACAGCGGCGACGAGCTTCGACGGGCCTGGCGGGTCGCCGCGGGCGATCCCGGGGCGCTGGCCCGGTTGCGTCGGCT
>JAVQWE010000072.1:0-9406 GCA_033579175.1 Phycisphaerales bacterium
TGAGCGAGAAACCTGAAAAACCGGAGAAGAAGTCTCCCCTGCTCGACGTGCATCGCATGCAGCCCGAAGTGGCGGTGAGCTTTCTGATCGAGCACGCCGTCGATATGGGCGCCAGCGATCTGTTCTTCCTGGCGGATGAGGGCCATGTAACGGTAAAGGTGCGTCATCTGGGACTGGTACGTGAGATCGCTCACATTCCCAATGAATTGTCCCGGCGATGCCTCAACCATATTCGGGCCAACGCCGCCATGGATCTGACGGAGCGCCGTCGGCCGCTTGATGGGCGGTGGATCTATCGCAAGCCGGACGGACAGGTAATCGATCTTCGAATCAGCGTCATCCCCAGCATGTACGGGGAAGACTTTGCCATGCGACTGCTGGTGCGCAGCCACGCTTTGCTGGCGCTGGACCGGCTGGGAATGACCCCCGCACAGCTTCAGGCGTACCACGCCATGATCGCCAGCCCGGCCGGGCTGATCCTGATCACCGGACCCACCGGCAGCGGCAAAACGGCAACGCTGTACAGCACCCTGATGAGGCTGAATGACGGTACGAAAAAGATCAACACGATTGAAGACCCGATCGAATACGCCATCGAGGGATTGCGGCAGTCGCAGGTGAATCCGCAGATCGATCTGGGCTTCCTTGAGCTTCTGCGGGCCGTCTTGCGGCAGTCGCCTGACGTGATCATGATCGGTGAAATCCGGGATCAGGAGACGGCGCGCACGGCCGTCCACGCGGCCAACAGCGGAGTGGTGGTGTTCGCCACGCTGCACGCGCCGAGCACTTCCACAGCCATTCAGGCGATGCGGTCGCTGGGAGTGCATAATCACTTCCTGGCAACGAGCCTCAGGGGAATTGTCAGCCAGCGGCTGGTCCGCACCCTCGATCCGGCAACGCGAATTGAATACGACCTCTCTGAAGCGCCCGGCACCTTCGATGAGGTCCGGCCGTGGCTTGCACCCGGCGAGGGGCAGAAGCTTTATGCCGCCCGGCCGGCTGAATCCAATCAGTTCACGGGCTATATCGGTCGCACAGGGGTCTTCGAGGTGATGCCGATCACACCCCCGATTCGAAACCTGATCTCCGATGGTGCTGCGGCGCGTGACATCCGGGCCAAAGCAATTGAAGAAAAGATGCTGGAATTCCGCCTCGCGGCGCTGCTCAAAGTCGCACAGGGACTGACCACCATGGAGGAAGTGTTCCGCGTGATCCCCACCGAGCACCTGATTGAAGAATAGCTCGAGTTGAGGAGCCTTCACTCCCACATTGCGGCGACTTTCCGTCGAATGTCACCGATCGCAGACGCGCCAGGCGACGCCACCGGCTCCGCCTGTGGTTCCATGGCAACGCGCTCAAATGTATCGGCAATGATGGATTCAGGCAGGAATCGCGTGACCTGTGCGTAGCTGTGCCGGTCGCTCAAAGCGCGCTTCTTCGCGTAGTACTTCAATGGAACACAGACTTCCAGGAAGTCCCGAGCGCGAGTCAGCGCCACGTAAAACAGCCGGCGTTCTTCCTCGATTTCCTGCTCGCTGCCTGTTGCCAGATCGGAGGGGATGTTGCCGTCAGCCGCATGAATGACGTACACCACGTCCCATTCACAGCCCTTGGCGGAGTGGATCGTCGAAAGAATCAGGTAATCCTCCTCGCGCAAGGGCGGACCGGCCAGATCCTGAGTGCTGGCGGGGGGATCCAGCGTCAGATCCGCAAGCAGCTCGCGCCGGCTGGCAAAATTCGAGCTGATCTGCTCGAGTTGATCCAGATCCCGACGCCGGATCTCTGCCAGATCATACCTCCGATCGAGAATCGGCTGATAGAAATTTTTCACCAGCCCCACCTGTTCAGGGAGCGGCAGATCATCCGGCGCCAGCCGGATCAGGAGGCTGATAAATTCCGGCCACTGTTCCGACGCCGCCGGCGGGGGATGGAAGCTCGCCCAGGATTTCAGCTCGAAGGAATGTTGCGCCAGATGGTCGATCGCGCGTCGGGCGAAGGCCGGCCCGAACCCGTCCAGCAACTGAATTGCGCGCAGCGCACTGGTGGAATCCCTGGGATTCTCGGCCAGCCGAAGATAGCAAAGAACATCCTTGACATGCGCCGCCTCCAGAAACTTCAGCCCGCCGTACTTGACGAACGGGATGCCGCGCCGACGGAGTTCCACCTCCAGCGCGTCGCTGTGATGGGCAGCCCGGAAGAGCACAGCCTGCCGATGGAGGGCGATTCCGGCCTCGTGGTGCTGGAGAACCCGGGAGATGATGTAATCGCTCTGCTGGTCCTCGTCCAGCAGGGTCACCAGCCGCGGTTTCTGTGCGCTGCGGCGCTGAGAAAAGAGGTTCTTCTCCAGCCTGCGCGCGGACAGGCTGATGACGCGGTTGGTCGCGTCGAGAATCGTCTGGACGCTTCGATAGTTCTGCTCGAGCTTGCAGATGCAGGCGTCCGGAAATGTCGAGGCGAAATCGAGAATATTGTCCACCGTTGCTGCGCGAAAGGAGTAGATCGCCTGCGCGTCGTCACCGACGACAGTCAACCCCCTCCCGTCCATGCATAATCGTCGAAGAATCTCCGCTTGCAGGGAATTGGTATCCTGATATTCGTCCACGAGTACAGCGTCGAAACGCCTGCGCACGTCGGCGGCGAGCGTCTCTTCCTGCATCAGGTGGAACCAGTACAGCAGCAGGTCATCGTAATCGAGCGTGTTCTGCCGCTGCTTCTGCCGGGTGTAGGCGGCGAAAAGCTTCTTCAACTCCTCAGAAAAGGGCTGACACCACGGGAAATGGTGCTTCAAGGCGACTTCGATCGGCTCCCGGGCATTTACGCACCGCGAGTAGATAGAAAGGCAGGTTCCCTTCCGCGGGAAGCGAACATCCGCCTTGTCCAGATGCAGTTCAGATCGGGCGTCATTCAGAACGTCCTCCGCATCGGATCGATCGAGCACCGTAAACGAGTCAGCCATTCCAATCACCGGCGCGTGAAGTCGAAGCAGGCGATGGGCGATACCGTGGAACGTTCCCCCCCAGACGGTTCTGGCACGAGCTGCTTGTGACGCACTGGCAAGGCCGGAGGCAGCCGCTCGAGCCAGAATCGCCTCGACGCGCTTGAGCATCTCGGCAGCGGCGCGGCGTGTGAAGGTCAGCAGCAGGATTCTCGACGGGTCAACCCCCTGAGAGATCAGCCACGCCACCCGATGCGCCAGCGTGTTGGTCTTTCCGGTTCCCGCACCTGCAATGATCAGCAGCGGCCGATCCGCCGGCGCGGTGGCGGCGGCGCGTTGCTGCGGGTTCAGCGAATCGAGCCAACCAGCGTCCATGCCGTACTTCAGTCTCCTCAGTTCGATGTTTGTTTGGAGTGTTGTATCATCTCAACCTCATGATTCCAAGAGGCGGCGCCGCAGTTGTTGTTGTAGGGATGATCCTTATGTTCCAGAAAGCCGCCTTTTCCGCTCCCCTCGACCTGAATCCGCTGATTCCTATTCTCGACAACGCAATCCAGCAGGGAAAGTGCCCCGGTGCAGTAGTGGTTGTTGGTACCGCAGACGGCTTTCGGCGGGGAGTGCTGGTGCGCGGAAACAAGTCGCTGGCGCCGAACACGCAACCCATGCATGAAGACGCGATCTTCGACCTGGCCTCCCTGACCAAGCCCATGGCAACGGCCATGTCGATCATGATTCTCTGCGATCGGGGTTTGCTCTCTCTGGATGATCCGGTCGTCACCCATCTGCCTGCTCTGGCCGGCCCGGGCACGCAGCAGATCACCATCCGTCAATGTCTGCTGCACACAGCCGGATTCGTCCCGGACAATCCGTTGAGCGATTACATCGGCTCACGTCAGGAAATGATCCATCGCATCCTCGCTTCCCGACCATCCAATCTGCCCGGAAAGAAGTTCGCCTATAGTGACGTGGGTTACATCGTTCTGGGAGAGCTTGTGGCGGCCGTGTCGGGCCGACGGCTCGATGACTTTGCCCAGTGCGAGATTTTCCTGCCCCTTGGAATGAAGGACACGTGTTTTCTCCCCCCGCAAGCCTGGGCCGATCGGTTTGTGCCGACGGAGCGTCGTGAGGGACGGTGGATGCTCGGGGAGGTACATGATCCCCGTGCGTTCGCCTTGGGCGGCGTTGCCGGCCATGCGGGGCTGTTCGGCACCGCCGCTGATATCGAGCGGTTCGCCCGGATGATCTTGAACCGGGGCGAGCTGGATGGCGTGAGGATCGTGCGTCGGGAGACGATTGAGCAAATGATCTGCCCCCAGCCGGTTGGGGAGCAGGGAGACGTCCGGCGAACGCCCGGGTTTGACAATTCCAGCAGCTATTCCTCCCCCCGTGGTGCACATTTTTCCCGCCAGAGCTTCGGTCACACCGGCTGGACAGGTACGAGCCTGTGGATTGATCCAACCAATGACTGTTACGTTATTCTTCTGACCAACCGGGTGCACCCCGACGGGCGCGGTGATGTCAAACAGCTTCGATACGACATCGCCACCGCCGCCGCTCGATGCCTGCAGATCGCAAAGTGAGTCTGCCTCAGCCGGCGGACGGGAGATGCCGCGGTGTCGCGAGCTTCATTTCTTTTTCGCCATTCGCTGGAGGATCAACTTGGCGATGTCCCCCTCCAAGTCCTTTGGATAGTGTCCGAGAATTGCCGCCTGAAGCATGTCCGACTGTACGGCGAACCATTCCACGAGCCGTGAACTGACCGCCACCTGCGTCATTCCATTGCGTTCACAGGTCTCTTCCAGCGCCTTTTTCGCCTGAGGCGTAAGTTCCAGGCGAATGATGATCCGTCTTCGCATGATTCCACCAGCTTTCCCCATTGCGGTGCGGAACGTGGATTGGCCGAGGGTGCCCCGTTCCGCTCTTCTATAATTCTCAGGTTTCTGAAGCCTTGGAGTGCCCACCCCTGTGCCCTCAATTGTCGGCATCCTTGGCGGCCTTTTGGAGCCGCTTGATGAGGTCTTCCAACAGCAGTTTTGAGGCGTCTTCGTCGATGTTCCCCAGCACGGCGTGCTGAACACGACCCTCCTGCCGGGCAAACCACAGAATCAGCCGCGACATCACCGACAACTGCGTCATTCCCCGGGCCGCGCAGATCTTTTCCAACCCGATCTTTGCCTGAGGCGTCAGTTCAGCTCGCATGATCACTCGCTTCGCCATCTCATCTCACTCCTAATGGTCGATGGACATACCCCGTTTGCGGTTGCGAGAAGTCGGCGGGGAAGCTACCGTCGTCAACGGAGATTGTCTATCTTTTGATGCACAGTAAAACAGATGTAAGTGCTTTGCTGTACTGGATATAGAATCACCGGCGATGTTCAGAATTTTACTGTGCAGCACTTTCCTGATTACCATGACCACGATCGCCGCCCCCCCTCACGCGCAGCCCCCCGGGTCCTCGGGCGCGTTCGTGTCCAATGACCCAACCATCCAACGGGCCGTCGTCGCCTACTCGGCAGGCCAGTTACGTGAAGCCGAGCAGATTCTTGGCCAAATGGATCGGGGTGACCTGATCAGCCGCGATGAACTGCTGCAGCTCATCCCCCGTTTGCGACGCGAATACAGCCTCGATCCATCCCAACTGCTTGAGAAACTGCGGCCTGCCATCCCGGACGTAACTTCTGATGACATCGAGACTTGGATCAAGGCCGGTGCCCTCCAGACACGCATCCTCGACGGCCAGATCCGGATTTTCCGGCGGGAACCCGGACATCTGCTTCGGTTCTGCCCCGAGGCGATCCAACGACGGGATCGCTGGAAGGCGAAAACTGCCCCTCCCTCGACGGCGGGCTCAGATCCTGAGCCTTCCTGGTCCCTCCAGTCCCATCTGGCGCAGATCATCGATCAGGCGACTGCCTCCGGGAAAGCCGAAGTTTGCCCCGTTCGGCACACGATCACCTACACTCTCACGGTGAAACCCCATCGACGGGCGCGGGTTGGATCGATCCTGCGGGCCTGGCTTCCCTTTCCGCAAGTCTATGCCAGACAAAGAGATGTGACACTTCTGGAAAGCTCCCCCCCAAGTGCCATCGTGGCGGAACCGGCAACGGACGGTAACCCCGTCACCGGACCAGCCCAGCGAACGGTCTTTTTTGAGCATTCCATCGTCGATCCTAACCAGCCACAGGTCTTTCGTATCCGGTTCCAGTTTACGACAAGCGCCTTTTACCCCCACTTAGACGATTCCCGCGCCGTTGCTACTGGGGGGGATGAGGCTTCTTTGTCTACCTACCTTGTGGAACGTCCGCCGCACATCGTCTTTACCCCTGAGATCCGTCAGCGAGTGCGGGAAATCGTCGCGGGAGAAACCAACCCCTTGGTCAAGGCCCGGCGGATTTTTCATAACCTTGATGATAGCCTTCGTTGGACCCCGGAAGAGGAATACTGCCTCATCCCCAACTTGAGCATGCACGGGCTGAAGCGGGGAAAGGGCGATTGCGGCGTCGCCGCCATGTTGTTCATCACCCTCTGCCGCGCCGCCGGGGTGCCAGCCCGTTGGCAGAGCGGTTGGACCACCCGACCTGAAGGGTGGAACATGCACGATTGGGCCGAAATCTACGTCGCCCCTTGGGGCTGGATCCCCGTGGACGCCAGCTACGGACGACAGCCGAGCGAGAATCCCGCGATCCGCGATTTCTACTTTGGTCACACCGACAGCTATCGCCTGATCGTAAATCTCGATTACGGCCGCGAACTCTCACCTCCCAAGCGATCATTCCGTAGCGAACCGCTGGACTTCCAACGCGGCGAAGTAGAGCTGGACGGCCAGAATCTCTATTTTGATGACTGGGATTATCAGATCGAGTTCGAGCGAGACCCTGGGCCATAAACCTCCTGTTCCCGAGGAGGGCATTTCCGCGGTCATCGTTGACTCATTTTGTCCATTCCTCTGGCCTGCCGGACTGCTGAATTCCGGCGATTCTGCCGGTTGCCCCCTGAGAATCTGCAGTGAGCTCACGCTTCAGTCGTCAGAATCATCCTCTGGCCTGTTCTGCCCGCCACGGCGGAAGATGGCCAGCACGCGGTCGATGTGGACGACGAAGAGTCGGTTGTCGTGTTCCAGTTCCACGGGGATCGCCTCACGCGGATCGAAAAGCACCTTATCATATTGACGGATTGTGTGATCCTCGTCACGCTCGATCTGCTTGCTGATGGCAATCACCCGCCCCGTGATGACCGGAATCTCATGACTGTCGGGCAGAACGATACCGCTTTTGGTGGCGCGTTTGTTGTCGTCCTTGCGGATGACGACGCGCTTGCCGATCGGCTCAATGATGTCATATTCCAGCTTCCGCGGTCTGGGCGTTGCAGCCATGGGGAGGTGAATATACCGCGCCTCGCGTCCGGCGACAGGATCAACGTCCGCGGGAGGTGATTGATTCCTGATCTCACGCTTCCCCCGAAGGAAGGCTGTGCGGGCGCAGGCGGGGCCCATTCATGCAACCGTTCCCCCCGGATTTGCGGCCTCAGGTTCCGGGCGGAACAGAAACCCTCATTTCTGGTGGCTGAATCGATCCCCCGACGATCCGAATCGTTCGCTTTGGAGTATCATTTTTGAAAATGGTTGCCGTCACAGGAAAAATTTCTGCCTTCACCCGCGGCATGCGGGCACTGGGGTGTCAGGAACCGCCTGATACTTTCGTCCTGACAGGGCAGCTCTTCCGGCGGACGCGGATTGTCAAGCACGATTTCTGGGCCGCAACGGCGTTTTATCAAGCTCTCGATGGCACCCGGGTCGTTGCGAAGATCAATCGGTCGGAGCCGTTTCTGGGCCTGCCGATGGACTGGATCGGTCGATGGCTGTGCAGACGGGAAATCCGATTCTATCGCGCGATGGCGGACCTGGAGCACGTGCCTGCGCTGCTGGGTCGAATCGGCCGGACGGGCTTCATTCACGCGTTTGTAGAGGGCGAACCTCTCTCTGCCTCCTCCCGCATTCCGGACAGCTTCTTCCCCGAGCTTCAGAAGCTGTTCGCTGAGATTCACCGACGGGGGATTGCGTATGTCGATGCCAACAAGCCGCAAAACATCCTGCTGGGCCGCGACGGCCGGCCGTACTTGATCGACTTTCAGATCAGCTACGACCTTCATGAGCTGGGAGACTGGTTTCTGAATCGCGCGATACTCCGACGGATGCAGCGTGAAGACGACTACCATGTCCTGAAGCACAAGCGAAAACTCCGTCCGGACCAGATGACAAACGAAGAGCTGCAGCGCGTCAGTCGGCGCAGCCCCTTCATCCGACTGCATCGGTTTCTCACTCGACCGTACTTCCTGATCCGCCGACGGGTGATGCGAGGGCTGCGCGACGCGGGGCAACTGCTGCCTGAAGGGAGCAAATGACCGGTTCTGGGCGTACAAAAGCCGTCGACCCCGCCTGCCCCACCCTCAGCCACTTCCCGACTCTTGCACCAGGAGAACACACCAGCGGCAGGTACATCTGCCCGCAACAATCCGGGAAGGGTGCATGGAAACGTCGATGGGGCAATGTTCCGTCGGATCCCTGGCCTTGGCAATCGTCGGGCAGCCGCAACCATCGATCGCCTCGTCGCGCTTTGGCAAATGGAGGAACGGTCGCCAGCAGTAGGAGGTACCGTTCACGACCGTTCGGATCGGGCAACGCTCGCAGATTTCCGCCCGCCGCACCCATTGTGCGTGCTGTCCCAACAGTCCGAGCCGGCGCAAGCGATCTTTAGCGGCGCCGGCGGCAGCACGGCTGAGACGGGCAAAGGCAGATCCGCAACAGCTCCAGCCCATGTTCCAGATTTATCGGAAACGCCGGTGAATTTTGTGCAACTCGCAACTTGAGAGGGGATATAATCGGTGAGATGGCCAAGGGCTGGCTGATTCTGATTCTTGCGATGTGCCTGGTGATGGCCTTGGGTGGAGGGTGGATTGTTTGCCCTGGGGACCGCGCCAACTCTCCCGCCGGTTGCGGCACCAACCTTGGCTGCTGCGGCAGCGGTGCATCTGAGGCGCCTTCCGAACCGTGTTGCAGCGATCCTGAGGAAACCTCCGAAGACGCCCGGCCTTGTCAGCCGTCGATTGCCTGTGCGCTCGAATGTGCTGCCTGCGCGATGGTGGGCAGTGGATCGGTGCCGCCGATCGCGTCGGAGCGTACCTCGCACCGGGAAGTCCGGCCCGCGTTCAGTGGCCTGATTCACCCCTCCCCCGCCGGCGGATTGATCCTGCACGGGCTCGATCGGATCGACTCGCGCCGCATTGATCCCGCCGCCTGCACCTTGCTGACGCTTCGATGCGCCCTGAACTTGTGATTCTCCGACTTCCAGGCCTGATTTCGAGGTCTAAGCGCAATCCGGACGCGTGTCCGGAGGTTCCCTGGTGACTTCTTTCTGGAGAATCATCATGTTTACTCAACTCTTGCTCGCAGCGGTGGCGTTCCTTGGCGTCGTC
>JAVQWE010000073.1:0-9382 GCA_033579175.1 Phycisphaerales bacterium
ATGATAATGTACATGATTGGTTGCCAGCAGTGGAATGCCCAGCCGTCGCGAAAGGATGATCATGCGGTCCAGGTGAGAATCGTCATCGTGGCCGTAGTGACGGTAGACCGTCAGATAGAGCGATGAAGCGGAAGAGCCACCGGGCGAGGGGGGGAAGGACAAGGCCAACTGCCGGATCTTCTCCTGCAGCACCTGCGCGGGTTCATCCAGGCCGCTCAGGTGCCCGGTGGCCTGCAGGTCGATTCCGGCAATCAGCCCCTGGTTTCTCTCGATCAGGTCCTCCAGGTGCAACTGGCACTTTCCCTTTTCCGTCCGGCGTTTGCCGATCGTCAGCAGACGGCAGAGGTTGCCGTAGCCCATGCGGTTGGTGCACCACACGAGCACATCCGGTGTGCCGTCAACGAACTTCAGCCGGCAGCCCACCAGCAGCTTCATCCCGCATTGCTTTGCCGCCGAGTGGGCACGCACCATGCCCGCCAGTGTGCACACGTCCGTCAGCGCGATCGCGCGATAACCGAGGCTGGCAGCGGTGTAGACCAGCTCATCGGGGTGGCTGGCGCCGCGCAGGAACGAGAAATTGCTGGTGACATCCAGTTCGGCGTAGGGAATCTCACACGGCGTCACCGTTTTCGGCGGGGGGGGAGGCTGGCGAAGTTTGATGTCAGGGGTGTCAGGCATGATTGCAGAAGCGACTCAGCCAGGGAGCGAAAAAGAGCAGGACTCTGAATGCCGATCCTGCCGTCGTCGCCCGCTCGCGGCGTCGCTGTCTTCCTTTCATTCAGAACTCCCCATGCCAGAACCACCTGCCGGTTTCGTTCACACGGAAAACCCACCAGCGCCGACCGTCGGGCAGCTCGACATCGAAGTAATCGCGCGACTTATGATGGCCGATCCACCATTCCCCGCCGATGCGCTCCGGTCCGACGGCGTGGATGATGCGGTGCACCCGTCCGGCGGGATCGGTCAGGCTGACCGGTCGACCATCGCGGTCGTGCGAGGGGCTGACCATCACGCGGATTTCCAGCGGCTCATGCAGGTGGAGGGGGCGCGGTGGAGGAGGAGCGGGGGAGATTCCCGGGGACAAGGTGGCGCAAGGGAGCGACGACGCAGCCTCGGTCTGGCGGTGGCTGCCTGTGATTGGTTCATACGCCCGTTCGGGAACGTGCGATTCCACCAGCCGGACCTGCACGATCGCGCTGTCGCCGAGTCGCGCGCAGATGCGCTCCACAAGGTCTTCCAGCTGGCGCTGGTCTTCAAACAAGTCGCTTCCACCCAGCCCGATCTGCTCAGTTGCCATCCGTTGGGACTGCAACACCTCAAGACGAAGGGCAACAAAGCCGTTGGAATCAAAGGCCGAAAGATCAGCAGGAAGGGCAGAAGCAACAGATGGAAACAGCCATCGACCGGCACCGCGTTCCGGAGAAGCAACAAGGGGGAAGGATCGACTGCCTGCCCTCCCCGGCGCAGCCCGTCGCGAACTCGTGTTGCTGGTCGGTTGTTCCAACACCTCCCGAAGCTGCCGGAAAATCCGCCGCGGATCACGTGTCGGACGGGCAAAACGCAACGTTCGCTGGATCGGACGACCCTGGGCGGGGGTCAGCATGGCCGATATCTCTCGCGCACCATGCCCCCGGCGGAGGAGTCTGTCGGTGACCTGTTCGATCAGTTCCTGCGCGATCGACCAGATCCATTCAAGGTTTTCCACCGGTTCTTCCCAGCGCCGGTGAGCCACGACAGGCCAGACAGGCTCGATCGGCACCAGTGGCTCTTCGGTCCGCCCGTCGAGCTGATCCAGACGGGTGAGCAGGATCGAGCCGAATCGCGCCGGCAACTGCTGGCGTGGCAGTTTGCGAAGTTGCCCGATGTGGAAAATCCCCAGGTGATGCAACATCGCCACCACGTCCACCGGCAGACGCAGGGACACGATCGGCAGGTCATCGAACTGCCCCTCGCCGGCCGCCGATGCCCCTCGGGAGGCAAACGCACAGGGTTGGCCACCGGCAATCGGGAGGGGGCGATAGGTCATGGCCCAGGCAGCACCGGGAGAGTGGGAAATCGCCAGCCGCGCGCTGATCTGCCACCGTCGCAAGGCAGATTCGATCTGCCCCGCAACATTCTGCGGCGGACCGAAAAGCCGCTCGGTGCCGCTCAGATCAAGCCAGATGGCCTGTTCCTGTCCTCCCCGGGAGCAAAGATCAGGATGAAGACCGGCATGGCTCCCTAGAGAGATCGTGGGCTTGATTCTGCCGGCGCTGGTTCCCTGATCGGGGTTTTCGCCTGCGGTCCGGACCGTATGCAGGGCGACACACGGTGAGAAGCGCATCATCCATCGCGCCAGTGCCTCCAGCGCCATGGCATCGCGATGCGGCTGGTGTTCGATGGGTTCGATGTGGGCACACAACGCGCGAGCCTGGGCCAGAGTCATTCCCGGACGGACGCCATGCCCGGCGGCGGCATCGGAAACGGCGAGGACGAGCTGCCGGTTGGACGTGGTGCGGACGATTGCCAAGGACCGGTTGGCGGGGGTCCTTCGTGCTGCGGACGGGCGATCGGCAGTCGACGATCGGCAATCCGGCTCACGCCGAGACGAGCGGGATCGATCGCGCAACGCACGATCCACCATCCAGTTCAGCAACCGCACGCACAAGATGGTTTTCACGGGTTCTCTCCAGGAGGATGGACTGTCCCACCTGCCCTCCATGGCCGTGAAGCAGCGTCAATTTCCAGCGATGAACGGTTTTCTCTCCCCGGACCGGTTGGACGAGCCATCGGGTGGTGGCGGCGTGGATGTCCGATCCCGGTTCGATGGCGCGGAGGAAGAGGCCGATTCCTCCCCCGCGTTCGGCGGCCAGTTGCAGGCGGCGCACGTCGTTGCGGTGGAGTCGTGCCGGCAGCAGCGCCACTGTCGCTGCCACCGCCCGGCAACGGAGGCACTCGGCCAGCGCCCACAGCTCTTCGAACGGATCGCGCGGGTGGAGAATCCACAACCGGCGCGGATCGATCCCTCCGGCGAAGACAGCCGGGGGATACAGGGTGCTGCCCGGATCAGACCAGACGATCACGCCGGTGAAGTCTGAGAGAAATCCGGGGTCCGAAGGACAAAATCCCGTGCTCACGGGGGCACCCATCGGAAAAGGGTCGCAGCCAGCGCGTTCCCGCGGCGGGGGGGCGGGGGAAATTCGGTGATCGCTCCGGTGGTGCCGGGGGGAAGCCTGAGCGCCAATTCGCGCCAGCCAGAGGGCAACAAACCTCGGGGGGGGATGGTCCGGGCGATACAGCAGTTCATGCACGGCTTTGCATGCCAGCCCGGTTGGGGGCAGAAGCCGATCGAAAGCATGCAGTCCGGTGGAGAAACCACACCAATGCCCCGAGCCGAACCCCTCCGAGGCATTCAAGCGAATCAGTCGTCCTTGATGGACGGAAATCAGTTGCATGGTCTGGGTCTGCCTTCCATAGATTTTAGGTTTTAGTTAGGGTATTGGGCAGGATCGGCTTCGTCAAGAGAAAACCGGAAGTGTTTTGTTAAGTACTGAACAGAAAAGTGGTTAGGAAATTTTGAAAAATCGTCGGCCCTGCCGCTTGACCTTCCGTCCGATAACGCTAGCCTATCCACCCCAGTAGGGCGATTTGAGCGCAGCTTGCGGCCTGTGAAGCTTTACCTGCTTCACGAAATGCTAAAGCGCGGCAGAGAGAGACTGCCACGGGCCATGCCGATCCCCTTCGGCGTGGCCTTTTGTTTTGCAGCGGCGGCCATCGTCCTGCGATTGACCGTCTTTCGCCATCCTGGACATCGTTTGAAGGACGAACGACGGAAGAATCATTCACCAGGACCTGTGACATGAGCCTCTGCCCATCCACCCCCGCACCGCATCCGGTTGTTGAAAATCTCACCCCCGAGCAGATCACACGGTACCGACGGCACCTGATCCTGCCCGAAGTGGGGGTCGAAGGGCAGAAGAAGCTGCTCAACGCCAGTGTGCTGTGCATTGGCGCCGGGGGATTGGGGTGCCCCATTTCCTTATACCTGGCCGCCGCCGGTGTGGGGACGATTGGACTGGCTGACGTTGACGTGGTTTCACCCTCCAACCTCCAGCGGCAGGTGCTGTTCGGGGTTTCCTCAATCGGCGAGGAGAAGGTAGCGGTGGCGGCACGCCGCTTGCGCGACCTCAACCCGGACGTGCGCATCGTGCAGCATCGCACCGTGGTCAACAGCAGGAATGTCCTGGACCTCGTTGCGCGCTATGACGTGATCATCGACGGAACGGACAATTTCCCCACTCGCTATTGTGTGAACGATGCCTGTGTGATGCTGGGCAAACCGAATGTGTACGGCAGCATCTTCCGATTCGAAGGGATGGTCACGGTCTTCGCGCCGCACCGCGAAAACCCCGACACGCGCGAGCCCGGGCCCTGTTATCGCTGCCTCTACCCCGAACCCCCCGAACCGGGCAGCGTGCCAAGCTGCGCCGAAGGAGGGGTGATGGGCGTGCTGCCGGGAATCATCGGAACCTTGCAGGCCAACGAGGTGATCAAGCTCATCGTCGGCATCGGTCGGCCGGCGATCGGGCGCCTGCTGACCTTTTCTGCCCTCGATTTTGAGTTTCGCACCTTCAAGATTCGCCGGGACAAAATCTGCCCCGTCTGCGGCGAGAATCCCACCATCACGGCACCAGTCGATTACGAGCAGTTCTGCGGGGTGCCCATTCTGGACCCGAACTCCGTCGCGGAAACTGCCGCCGAGGTCAAAAAACATAAGGGAGAGCTCAACGGCGAGGAATTGGCGCTCAACGAGCTTGGACTTCCGCCGGATTACAACTTCCTGCCAGACTGGGAAGTGACACCGCGCCAGGTCAAAGAGAAGATGGATCGCGGGGAACCTTTCGTCTTCATCGACTGCCGGCTGCCGCACGAAGCGGCGATCACCTCCATCGAAGGCGCCACCCTGATTCCGATCCAGCAGCTCCCCCAGCGCTTCGGGGAACTGGCCGGCAAGGAACGGCAGGAAGTGATCGTTTACTGCCGAAGCGGGGGACGATCGCTCCAATTCGCTCAGATCCTGCGCCAGAATGGGTTCGACAACGTCAAGAGCATGGCCGGGGGAATCTTATTGTGGAACCGCGACATCAACCCGGGTGGGCCTCAGTATTAGCGATCGATCCGGCTCGAACACCGATCCTGCATCAGGCTGGTTCCCGTTCAAGGCTGCAGAGCATGCGGAGCTGCAAACCGACGGGCCAGACGGTCATCGCGGCACGAATCGCAGCGCTGCTGAGTTGATGCAATAGCGCAGCCCGGTTGGTTCCGGACCATCCTTGAAGACATGGCCGAGGTGGCCTTCACAGCGGCTGCAGTGCACTTCTGTGCGAGGGTAACCGAGGTCGTGATCGATCGACTCGCCGATCACCCGGGGGTCGATCGGCTGATAGAAGCTGGGCCAGCCGGTGCCGCTGTCGTATTTGTGAGCGGAGTCGAACAGTTCCTGCCCGCAGCCGCCGCAGACGTAGCGGCCGTCTTCCTTGTGGTCGAAATACGCGTTGCGGAAGGCGTATTCTGTGCCTTTTTCGCGAAGCACGTAATACTGCAGGTCGGTCAGAATCTGCTTCCACTCCGATTTGGTGAGATACACCCGGTTCCGGTCGTCCGGGACCAGTTTTGCGGCGATTTCGGGAGGAATGGGCTTGGCGGGCTGGGTCGTGGCCTCGCCAGAGGGCGGGGGAGGGGGAATCTTCGGCTCAAAACGAAGCACGGTGACCTTCCAGATCGTCACGGCCGCGGCAATTCCCACGACGGCAGTAGCGATGGCAACCTTCATGACAAATCTTCCCGGATCACTGCCCGCGGCCGGTTGACGGCCGGCGTCGGAATCCCTTCAGCCCAACGTTTGTAAGCATCCGCAAAGCCCGCTCTGCACCCTGCCACCGAGGGATGCCTCGACGTAAGCCTGGGCTCCAACTGAGGAATCTTAGCCTTTTGCCTTGTGAATGCGATCGAAAGCTTCTGGCGATGCGCCCAAAACCGGTCCCGCCAGCCTTTCCGAGCGGCACGAATCACTGAACACGGACACAAGTAATTGTCTGCTCGGAACTTACGTCGTGGCGGCCGCTGATTTGCAGTTCTCACCCCCGGTTGGGGATGGCTGGAAGCTCCCGCAGGCTTGCCAAGGATAGATTGGACGGTCGTGCGATCGGCGGCGTCGTTGGGGCAGGTAGGGGGCTGTTGTATCCGAGGTTCGTTCTCATCTTCTATAATTCCGCGCCGGTGCAGACGGGGTCTTCGCCAAGGTCCTTGGGGTAGGGCCGGTGTTGTTTCTACCGTGGCGGGATACCGAAGTCCCACGGGTCGATGCCAACAATCGCTTCGCCCCGCGGCAGAGCGCCGGCGTGCATGTCCAGGAACAGGTAATTCGAACCCGCCCGCAACCCGTGGCGATACAGCTCCACCACCCGGTCGAAATCTCCCACGTTCATGTAGTAATCCCCTTCGCTGGACCGCTTTTCCCCCAGCACGACGATCTGGCTTGCCGGCCGTCGAAGGTTCTTGGTGAAGTATCGCACCTGTCTGAGATACAGGTGGTCGTTGAGCACATAGCTATGTTCTTCCCGAGGCTCCCAATCCTGAGGGCAGGTCAACACCGGTGGATTCCACACGGCCGGCGTGAACACGAAATTCGGCCAGCGCTCATGGCGCGGCAAGCCCCCATGCCGCAACGGCGGGAAGACCCACCCGCGGTTCTGATTGATGTAGATCAGCAGCGAATGGCCAATTTCTCTCAGGTTGGAAAGGCAATTGACCTTGCGGGCCTGCTGCTGCGCCTTGCCCAAGACAGGCAGCAGCATTGCGATGAGGATGGCTGCGATTCCGATGACGACGAGCAGTTCGACCAGGTTGAAGCCCCGCCGGGTCTGGGAATCACTCCTTTTCATCGTCATTTTCCCCTTTTCTCAAGGAATGCGAACACACTCAGCCGAAGACCATCCCGGCCGCAGCCGCAAAGTCACCTGCCTGTGGATGATGTTCGGCATGCGCCGCACGTCCGCTGGAAAAAGCGTTTTCATGGCTTGGAACGCCCTGGGATCATCCTTGCCAGCTTCCCGGTTGATCGTCAACTTCCGGTTCCGGGAAATTCTGAAACCTGATGCCGAAAAAAGCGTGAAATGGCGGCTTCAGCGGGTCCGAAATGTTTGACACGCGCCGGATCGCGCGGGACGATCCGGCTCTGGCAGCGTCGGAGGCACGGAGGCGGAAGTCCTTGCCGCGGCGGGCCGTCGGAAGCAAGCACAAAGGAGCCGAATGTTCCTCACCAAACACGAAGGCCAGACGTTCGCCAATCAGACGATCTACATTTCCGGGCAGGCGTTCATCAATTGCACTTTCAGTGGATGCACGCTCGTGCTGCGCGAGTCGCTGTATCACATGGAAGGCTGCACGTTCGAGCGCTGCAACTGGCATATCGACCGGGTGCTGATGTGGGGAAACATGGACGGGATTCGCGAACTGAAATCCCTGACCACCATGGTGGAAAACGCTCTGGAGCAGCATCTGAAAAATCAGCAACAGCAACCATCGCAATCCTGACCAGAGCGGTCTGCCCGGATCAGCAAGCCCAGCGGCGCGACAGCGGGGCAGTTCAGCCGCTCTGGCATCTCTGGCATCTCTGGCATCCCGAAGCCCCGCCCCGGCAACAAATGGTCGAAACTTCGTCTTTGCACGCGGGTTTTACAGGCGGCAATGCAGACACATAAAACCGTTCTTGCCGTCTTGTGGCTGCTGGCTGCGCCGGTCGGATTGGCAGGTCTTACAGCCGATCAATTGCTGCTGGTGGTCAACGAGAACGTTCCGGTCGGCATCGACTTGGCACGGCATTACGCGGTCCAACGGGGAGTTCCGGAAGCGCAGATTCTGCCTTTAGCTCTTCCGACCGGCGAGGAAATGTCTCCGGACGAGTACGAACGGCTATTGGCCGACCCGATCCGGTTGTTTCTTCGTGGCGTTCCGCATGTGCGATGTATTGTGACCTTACCGGGGGTTCCCATTCGCATCGCCGCTCGCACCGCCTCCCCGGAACTGGATGCCGAACTTCGCCTGATTCTGCGGCAACTGGGGCAGATCGAGCCGAAGTTGTCGGCCGCCGCGCTCGAGGCCGAACGGCTCGCGAAACAGGCCGATCCTTCTTTCGTCCCCCAGCGGGGCGATGGCGTGGAAGGCACGATGGCGCGGATTCGCCATGCCGCCCTGCACACCGCCAACACGGCGGGGACTGTTCCGGCCGAGCGTCGCGCCGAGCTGGATCGCCAATGGCAGCGTATTTCGCGAATGCTGGAGGAACCGGTTGCAGAATCCGAGCCACCGAGCACGAAGGCATCCACCGAACCGGCTGCGTTTTCAGAGGGTTATTCCATTGGTTGCGAGGCATCGCGCCGGCAGTCGCGGGAGCTTGCCCGCCGACTGGGGCTGGCCAGATACGCGCAGATGCTCGACGCGCAGAGAGATTTTCTGGCCGGGGAACAGGCCGATGCCGCCGTAGACAATGAGCTGGCTGCCGTGGGCTGGGGGCTGTATCGAAGGGCGCGTTGGCAGGGAAATCCCCTTCACCTTTCTGCGTCCGGCACGGCGGCGCGGCAGACGATGATGGTATCGAGGCTTGACGGTCCATCGCCGGAAGTCGTGCGGAGGATGATCAATGATTCCCTGGCAGTCGAGCGGGCCGGGCTGAGGGGAGTGATCGTTCTGGATTCGTGGAACAAGCCTTTGAAGAAGCCCGATGGCTCGATCGATGGCTACGGCCGATATGATCAGACCTTGCGTGAGCTGCGCGACATTCTGGCGGGGCAATCTGCAATGCCAGTTGTGTTCGAGGCCACGGATCAACTCGTGGCGCAGAATTCGCATGCCGACATCGCGCTGTACTGCGGTTGGTACGATCCGGGGCGGGTGCAGCTTCCGGGCACATTTGCGCGCGGCGCAGTGGGCTTTCATGTCGCCAGCTACACGGCGGTGAGCCTCCGTGCCTCCGGCGGCGGATTGTGGGCTCCAGAGCTTTTGTCGGCGGGGGTCTGTGCCACCGTCGGGCCGGTCAGTGAGCCGTATCTGTCGGCATTCCCCGATGCCCACGAGTTCTTCGCGTTGCTTCTCAGCGGTCGATTGACGCTGGCGGAGTGCTATTGGGCCACGTGTCCGAAGATAAGCTGGAAGATGATGCTGCTGGGTGATCCTCTGTACCGTCCGTTCGCGGTCAACCCCCCCTTGTCGCCGGATCAACTTCCGGAGCGGCTGCGCCTTTCGCTGGAGAATCCCGCAGAAGGGCGTAAGTAGCCGGTGACTGAATCGCGTTGCGGAGTTGAGGGAATACTTGCCGATATCATTCCGGCGCAAGGATCGCGTT
>JAVQWE010000074.1:0-9318 GCA_033579175.1 Phycisphaerales bacterium
CTGCCTGCAAGGAGGAACCGGCGACGACACGATCTTCGGGGGGGAAGCCTCCGACACCCTCTTTGGCGAAGGTGGCAACGACTCTCTCGCCGGCGATCTCGGCGATGCGTTCTCCCGTGCAGGGCCACTGAACCCCGAGAGCAGTTCTGATCTGATCTACGGTGGCGATGGCAACGACAGCATCTATGGCGAATCCGGAGATGACACCATCTTCGGTGGAAACGGCTCTGATTCCCTCTTCGGGCATTACGGCCGAGACCGCCTTTCCGGAGGCCCGGGACCCGACTACCTCAATGGCCACGAGGATGCCGACGATATCAACGGCGGCAGCGGGCGCGACAAGTTCAACCTGTTCGACTTCACCAGTGCCGACCGCACCGACTTCAATTCCGCGGACAACCCCATCCGCAAGTCCGCTCTGGGAACCGACCAGACCCGAGTCGGGGTCGAGAGCGAAATCTTCCCGATTGACGTGGTGAACTAGATGTTTCTCAGCTGAGGGGCCGGTTTTGCCACCACTGCGCCCACATGGATTCCCGACGATTCAGCCGGTTTTTCATCCTTCTGGCACTGGAATTATCGCCCCCTGGTCCGATAAACTTGCGACGACACGCCAGCCGTATTTTCTTCCGTCGAGTTACGATACTCTGGTAGACTTGGCGGCCTGCGCCGTGGCGATGGCAATGGCAGGCAGGGCAGGTGCGAACGGCGGTTTCTTCCTCGTGATGTAATGGCTTCCGGTGCGCGCGACAGAGTTTCGGTGTTCGGGCCGGCATTGATCCCCGCGGGGGAACTGGCGGGTCGTCCGCCGATTCCGCTGACCCGTCCGATCATTGTCGCCGGGTCGCGCAACAATTGCCGCATTCACCTGATCAGTCGCACGGTCAGCAAGGCTCATTGTCTGATTGTGTTGACGCGGCACACCGTCTTTGTCCGCGACCTGTGCACGCGCGAAGGAACCTTCGTCAACGGCGAGCGCCTCACGGGCGAGCGCGACCTGGTCGAGGGGGACATCCTCAAGATCGGACGATTCGAATTCATCTTCTCCACTGGCGGCGCACGCCTCCGCCCGCATCGGGAACGCCCTGCACCCCCGGCCGTTGTGCAGGTCGCCGGCAGTGATGCCCCTCCCATTCCCTTGGAGGGCAGGGTTGCGCTGGCAGGCCGCCGAAGCAATTGTGATCTTGCGTTCGTCGATTCCTCGGTCTCCACAGCTCACGCCGTCATCGTGGCGTGGGAAGGTCGACGCTACGTTCGCGATCTGGGCAGCCGAACCGGCACCTTCATTAACGGCAAGCGGATTCATCAGCAGGAAATTCACCCCGGCGATCGGATTCGCATTGGAACCGACGAGCTGATCTATCGGGTCAGCGAAACGGGTGAAGGCGTTGAAGTGGTGGCCTCACCCACGGAAAGTGCTGTCGCTAAAGCCATAGCCGCACAGGAGTTACAACCCATTGCCCTCTCGGCCGACGACACCCTTCCGGCCGAGCAGAAGCCGGCTGTGCCCGAGCCGGTGGATCGCCTGGTGCGCGAGCCCGCGCCGACGCCGGTAGACTTGCCTCCCCCACCCCGGCCGAGGCCGGTTTCCCCGCTGGACCCCTCGGTTGTTCCCCTTCAGACGCCGGAGTCATCAGCCGTCGAACAAGACCTGCCCCGTCGAGGATGGCACCGAATCGCTCCCGACGAAACCCGTCATCGGCCGAGCGTTTCCGACCAATCGCTTGAACCACAAGGGGCGTCGGTCCAGCCGCCCGCAGAATCGTTTTCCGGCCACCTGCACGCGGCGTTACCGACGGACGATCAGCAGGTTCCTGAAAACCCGCCACAAGTCGTTATAGATCAAGATGTTACGGCGAATTTGGCAGATGTGGCAGATTCCGGGCAGGGGGTTGAGTCTGAAGCCAATTCCTTGGTTTCTGCCGCGGAAAATGCCCCCGACATCCTTGCCGCAGCCAGTTCGGAGTCGGTCGCTGCTCCGGAGCCAGAGCCACGCTCGGTTTCCTCGCCTCCCTCGACGGAGCCGATGTCGGCAGAGGAGCCTGCGGCGCCGCTTTCGGGAGCTGGGCAACCGGCCGAAGCGGCCTCAGAGCAGCCCGGGCGGGTCGAAATCCTGATCGAGCCGGCCGAACCTTCGCCGGACAGCGCGCTGCCGTTGTCAGCCGTGGAACCGTCGGCCGCGGTGGACATCGAACCGCCGCGGTCAGATACCCTGAGCGACACCCTCGTCGGCCGCGAATTGGCCGCTCTCTCAGGAACGTCTGTTGGCGAACCCATTGTCACTTCGCAAGCTCCGCAAGTCGATGCGAGGGATCAGTCTCAGCCCGCCGAGGGCCTTGCCCTTGCCACAGCCGTTGCAGAGTCGGGAAGCACGGTGGAGCCGGTCGAGCCCCCACCCGCCATTGAACTTGCCGCACCGCCGGAACCCTTGGTTCCCGCTGCGGCGATCGAAGTGCCCTCGGAACCTGCCGTCGCCGGCTTGGAACTGCCGGCGGCGGTTGCCTTGCCCACCCTGCCGGAAGCACAATCCCCGACGGTTACGCTCACGGCCAGCCTGCCGATTGAGCCACCAGCCGAGCCGGAGCCTGTCGGGCCGATTCCACTGGTCTCGCCCACGCCCGAGCCGATTTACGCTTGCCCGCCGGAACCCATCGTTCCGCCGACACCCTCCACCGCGGCACCGCAGATCGGGGCACCCGAGCCGATCCGGTTGCAGGAATTCTCCGGAACCAGCCGTGAATTGGATGCCGCCGAGCCTCCCATCCCGCCGCCGATCGATCTGTCCGAGCCGCCACGGGCGGCACCCGAGTGGTCTGAACTGCCTCCGGCGCCTCCTGTCACGCTTCCGGTTGCCGAGGTTCACACGCCATGCGAAGTCGAGCCAGCCGAGCCGCTTGCGATTCGGGATGTGCCGACGGCGGTCGTCGAACAGCAGCCGATGCCCGACAGCACACCCGCGCTGTCGCTGCCAAGGGTGGAGATTCCATCAGAACCCGAACCCTCAACCGTCGATCTGCCCGTGTTGGAGACTCCACCGGCATCGGTGGCAGCGGAAATTCCTCCTGCGGAACCTCCACCGCTGGTGGCCCCGGACATTGTGGAACCGCAAGTCCCTGCCGGCGAAGCACCGGCACCCTTCATGCCGGCCGAACCGCCGTCGACGGAGCTTTCCGCACCTCCTGCGGAAGAATCGATCCGTGCGACGATTTCTCTGCCTCCGCCTTCTGCTGCCGAGCCGGATCGCCTGCCTCAAGTGAACGAAGCTCCGCCGCAATTGACCATCGCCGAGCCTCCGGCGCCCCCTTCCCCGCCTGAGGAACCCCCGCAGCCACCGCCGCTTGAAATTCCGTCCTCGGCGGAACCTGCTGCGTCCGGGCCTTCGCTGGCCTTGGATGAGGTGGTGGCGGAGATTCCGCTGACGGTCACCACCGACGACGGGCAGAGTCTGCTCCTCGGGGAAACGTCCCCCTCCAGCGAAACGGCTTTTGCGCTGGTCATTCCCCCGGTGGAGGCGCCGGAACAGGTTTCTTTCGTCCCGCCGCCACCCCAACTGCTTGAGCCGATGTCGATCGCGCCGGACCTGGTGCATCCGGCACCGGCGAATATCGAAGCGCCTGAGCTGAACCTCGTGCCGACGCCGGAGCCATTGCCACCGGAAATCGAAATCGAGCTGGCCCCGCGCCCGGTTGATACGCAGGATTCGACGGTTGTCAGCGGGTCACAACCGGAGACGCCCGTTGCACCGCAATCGGAGCCTCCGGCCTCGGTGGAAATCACGGCAACCGCAACCCTGTCGCCCGGGCAAGGCCCCGCAGCACCCTCCCCGTCGGCATTCGAACCCGAGCTGACTCCACCACCTCTTCCAGCCAACGCGCCCCCCTTGGAGTTGGACGACTCGGAGGTGCCCCTGAAGCTGGTGCCGCCCCGTCCCCGCAAAACCCCCGGTACCCGAGACTCCGCCGGTCGGGCGCCATGGGTCGCCGATCCTGCCGTCCCGGCTCAGCCTTCTCCGTTCGCCGCCGGCGCGATCGCCCCGGGAGACCCGTTCGTCGCGTCGCCGGCCGATCCGTTCACCCCATCGCCAGCGCCAGCGTCGCTTGATGCCTTGGAGATGGCCCCGGGCGCGGACCCGGAGGCGCTCTCAGGCAGGAACCGGCCTGCGCGCGATCAACGACGGGCTGATCCGGCGGCCACGCGACCGGCGCGGCAGGTTCAGCAGGTCTCCCCGGCGTTTGTTCCCTCGGTTCCGCTGGCAACCCCCCTCGCTCCGGCGCGCAGCGAAGAAGCGATCGAGTTGGAAGAACTGCGTCGCAGGCGGCTGAAGTGGATCCCGACGATGCTCCTGGGATCGATCCTGCTGATGGCGGGTGCTGTGGCGGCGATCTGGCACCTGTTCCCCGTGCAGCAGGAGGTCGAGGCCGCTCTGCGTTTTGAGGGTTTCAGCTCCATGTCGATGGTGGAGCAGAAGGCCCTTCAGGCAGAGCAGAATGCCCTGCTGCGGCAGGATTATGTCCGCAAGGCGGCGATCCGGAAGCTCCGTGAGCTTCGTCCGGAGGTGTCGGCCGGCTTTCTGGGCAGCCCGGTGGCCTACGATCGGGTGATCATGCTCAGCGGCTGGCCTGACAGCCGACCCGGCGAATTCGTGCTTCGGTACCGCGGGACCGATCCGGCGGACCGGTATCGTCTGCATGCTCTGACACAGGCGCTTTTCAATGATGAGCGTACCCGGCGCAGGATCGAAACAGCCAGAAATGAGCGCGCTGCGATTCGCCGGCTGGAAGAGGATATCGAATCCAACACCCGCAAGTTGACCGAACTGCGCAAGCAGATTGAGCGCGAGCGATTCCTCGGCGAGAACCGCCCCCAGCCCGGACAGATCGAGGCGCTGGAGACGGCCGTCCTCTCCGCCGAAAGGCAGTGGACCGATGCGCTGGCGAAGTTGAAGGAAGCTCAGGCCGAAGAGGCCCGCATTGAGAAGTTGCTGTCAGCGGCCCGGCAGAACCCGCCTGCTGCTCCCGAGAATGACCCGGAGCTTTCGCGACTGACCCAGCAGCTCACAGACCTTCAGGCGGAGTATCGCGCGCTTCAGAGCCGCCAGAGCGAGCAGGCCACCCTTGCCCGCCAGGAAATCGACGAAGCGATGGACGCCTTCCAGCGGCAGATCGAGGCGGCGCGCGGTCGCGGGGGCGAGTCGCCGGAGCTGGCGCAGTACATTGCATCGGCCGAAAATCTCCAGACCACCACGCGGGCGCTGCTCGATGAGCAGTTGGATCGTCAGCAGCAGCAGTATCAGCGTTTGACGGAACTGAAGCGCCAGCTCGATGAAAAAGCCGCCGCCCGCGCTGCCGAGCTGCGCAGCAGCGATCCGCAGCTGCGCGAGCTGCTCGATGAACGCGAGCTGCTGCGACGACAGATCAATGCGGGCGTCGGCGCGGGTATCGATCGGGCTGAACTGGCCCCTTATGAGGAACGCCTGAAGCTGGCCGAAAGCATGATCCGGGCACGCGAGGAAGTGCTCAGCAGCGACCCTCTTTACGTCGACATGATCACGTCGCTGCAGAAGGAAATTGACCAGATGCAGGCCGATCTGGCAGCCAACCGCCGGAAAATCGACGAAAAACTCGAGGAGCTGCAGAAGAGCTTCGCCGCCAGCGCTCCGGCGGTGGCCAACCTGCCCGAAGAGCAGAAACAGATCGCGCTGCAGGTGCGGCAGCAGCTTGCGGCGATCACGGCGGCGCGTCAGCGGTACACCGAAGTGCTCGAGGCCGACCGCCGGGCCACCGAGGAGAAGCTGAATCAGATGCAGGGACAAATCGTGGCCCTGCAAAGTGAGATCGACACGCGGAAGCGCATTCTCTCCGACGAGTTTGTTAACAAGAGCGTGACAGCCCTGACCGAAGCACTGGAAGCGCAGCGCAAGGTTGTGGAGGCGGCGCGCGAGGCGGAATCGCTGGCGCGGGCTGAGTTTGAATCGAAGGGACGCGAATTACGCGGGTTGAAGGATACTGTCGAGGCGCTGAAAAACTCCGATGAGCGCATGGTCCGGCTGATCGGCGAGCGGGAACAGACCGAGCAGTTTCTCAAGAGCCTGAACGACCAGCTCGAATTCCGTCGGAGCAACGCCTCTACCGGCCTGCTGGAAATCCGCGCCCCGGCCGAAGCTGACGTCAAGGTCATCGCCGGGGAAGATCGTCGGCTGATTTACATCCTCTCGGCCGTCGGGGTAATCGTGCTGCTGACCAGTGGATCGATCTGGTGGACCCTTCATTCCGCCGGGAAAATGGAGTTTGTGCCGGCAACGCCCGAACCGCTGACGGGCGCCGCCGCTGCGGGAAATACCTTGGCGGCAGGGGCAGCAGGCCACGACCTCGCCGCCGTGCCGGCCCGCCCGGGAACCTCCGACGGCGATGACGAACAGCCTGCCGTCGTCTGACCCGGCAAGGCGCATTGAAGAAAGCCCGCTTCACGTGCCGCGAGAAGTGCAGAAGGCTTGCCGTGCAACGCAGGACGAAAACCCCTGCTGCCGGTTGACGCCACCTGAGGCCAGAATCAGCTCCTCGGCCAATCGGGTACGCAAGCCATCGATCCGGGCAGAGAGCGTGGCCCGACTGTGGCAGTTATTGCGGCTGGGGCACGCCGAAGACGATCGCCCCGGGGGAATTGAGCGTCACCTGCCGTTGCGGACCGACGATGGCGTTTACCTCCGCCTCCGATTTTCCCGCCTCTTCCGCGATGTGCCGCGCGTCTTCCTCGCTGATTTCCTTGATCGCCAGTTGCCCCTCCACGATCGCTTCTTTTCCGACCGCTTCGGAGGGGATCAGCTTTCCTTCGATCGGGCAGGTGAATTTCACAAACAGCTCTCTCCCGCCTTCGGAAATCTGCAGCCAGCAGCCCTTCCGTTGGCAGACCTTGCTGATCACGCCGCTGACCCGCACGGGCTTGCCTTCAAAACTCTTGAGATCCGCCAGGAGTTTGCCGGCGGGCGTCGCCGGGGCTGAAGGGTCAATCGCGGTGCCGAACGAAGCATAGACCGCCTTGCTTTCCGCCTTGACAACCTTGGTATCGGCCTTGGACTTCTGACAGCACGGCGCGCTGTGAGAGACGACATGCACACAACCCGTAGCGGTCAGGGGAACGAGAAAAAACAGGGTAAGAGTGCGGCGACCGATCATGGTACCTCCGGATGAGACCGGGGAGTGTAACTTCAGGTCTCCGGTTCCTCAAATTCCACCGCGGGCGGATGTGGCTTGCGGCCGGTGAGGGCGGCGAGAATCCGCTCAACGTGGACGTGACAGTTTTCGATGAAGACTGCGAATTTTTTCTGGGTTCCGGCAGAAGCCGTGCCGGCGACAAACAGCCCGGGGACGTTCGTTTCCATGGTCTCGGGATTGAAAAACGGTGCGCGGGACTCTCCAACCAGTTGCACACCGGCCTGCTCAAACAGCGAGGGGTCCTGTTCATAACCGATCAGAAGCAGCACAAAATCGGCCGGAACCTCCAGAGGTTCCGAACCGCGCGTCAGGATGACGCGGCCGGGCAGGATTTCCCGCGGGATCGTCTGAAAGAAGGCCTCGATACGCCCGGAGTTGATCAACCCGGAAATTTCCGGCATCAACCAGTATTTGATGCTGTTCTCCGGAAGGCACTGGCCCCGATACGACAGGCACACCTTTGCCCCGGCGTGATGACAGCGGAGCGCCGCCTCCACCGCCGAGTTCTTGCCACCGACGATCAGCAACCTTCGACCGAAATACGTGTGCGGGTCTTGAAAGTAGTGGCTGACGTGCGGCAGATTCTCTCCGGGCACGTTCAATCTCCGTGGACGATCGGTTCCCCCTGTACTGAGGATCACCGCGCGAGCGCGCCAGCTCCTGACTGGCCCGGCCGAGGGTTGAGTGGTCAGTTCGAAGTATCCGGCATGTCGATCAATGGAGATGACCCGCTCGTAGGTGTGAATGCTGAGATCGAATTGGCGGACGATCGCACGAAGGTAGGCCAGATATTCCTCTCGCGTGGCCTTGGCTTGGTTGGGAGTGAAGAGCGGAACCCCCGCAATGGCGATTCGCTCGTTTGAACTGAAAAACTGGGTAAACGGGGCAAACCAGGAAATTGTATGCCCGATCTGGCGGGCTTCGAAGTGAATGTACCGAAGCCCGGCACGCTTCAATGCGACGGCCAGTTCAAGCCCGATGGGCCCGGCACCGACAACCGCCGCATCATAAACCTCGGAAGGCTCCATTTCGCGATTGTACGAGCCTCCAGCGAGGTCGGGAAGCCAAACCGCTACGCCGCCACCCCCTGCGGAACGGCCTCCTGACATCGCCGGCGGAGTTCCTGTTCCCGTCGCGACAGCTCAGCCAGCGATTGCTCTGATTCCCGCAGGGGTTGCAGCAGGGAATCGGCCCAATCCAGCACTTGCGCCTCGTACGACAGCAGCGGTTCGGTCGTCGCCCGACTCTGCCAGCGATTCAGCAGCCGCTCGGCGCGTCGCTGGGCCGTCCACCGCAGCATCAACCACAAGACCACGAACCAGAGGACCAGGAACGCCCCTGCACGCAACAGATGCCCGGCGCCGAGAATCTCAACGATGATTTTTGCCAGGTCGCCGAAGGAACGGATCGATACCGCCGAGAGCAGGGCTTGCAGGAACGGCTGAATCAGCGGAAACCAGAGAACCGCCCCGACCGTCAACAGCGATCTGCCGATGGGCGCGAGCCAACCGGGCTTGCCACCGGCTCCTTCCAGAAGTGCCTGCCTGCGGTACTGCCGCACCCGGCTGAGCCGGGCGTGAAGGTCGGCCGCGGCGGCGGTGGCGGCCGACTCGTCCCAGAGGCGTCGGGTTTCCAGGTGCCGGGCTGCGCCGGGGATCGTGCTGTGCAGTCGGGCGAAGGTGGTCATGATGCGCCTCGGAAGGGGCGTCCCGTCAAGGGTCAAGGTCGATGCGAGCGACGGCGTCTGCTCCGCCGCTGGTCCGATGGATCGCCGGGCGAATTCGATCAGGGGGCCGAGCGTCGAATGCAGGGCGCTGATGATCGGCCATCGTGACAATCGCCGGGCCACGACCGGCTCGATCAGTTCGGCACGCCAGATCGGATCCTCGTTCAAGCGGGCCACGGTGGTTTCCAACAGTGGCTCTGTCAGACGCTCGCTGACCAACGATTCGGCGTCGGCCCGCGATCGAGCTGCCTCCCGGGCTCGTGCAGCAATGTCCTGCCCTGCGAGCCAGGTCAGCAGCGAATCGGCCCGGCGGCGTCTGGCCAGCTCCGCAGAACGGGCGACATCAGGCTCTGGCCGGTCGTGCCACAGGCGGGCGCGCAG
>JAVQWE010000075.1:0-9204 GCA_033579175.1 Phycisphaerales bacterium
CAGCACCGGCTACCCGCCCCCGGCTCTGCTGCGGACGCCGCACGTCATCATTGACCACCTGGCTGCCGTGCAGCGACTGGCAACGGAGGTGCGCGGCATCGAGGTCATCGTCGGATTTGCCGATCGCAATCGCGATCCCATCGGCCGACCCCTTCACAATGCCGCCGCCGTCTTGCGCGATGGCGCCATCGCATCGGTCCATTACAAGACGCTTTTGCCCACCTACGATGTGTTCGACGAAAGCCGTTATTTTGAACCTGGCCCGCGCGATCAGCGCAGCCAGCTCGTCCACGTGGCGGGCATCCGTGTCGGGCTCAGCATCTGCGAAGACCTGTGGAACGATGAACGCCTGATCTCGCGAAGGCTGTATCATCAGAACCCCATCGCCGAACTCGACGCCGCCGGTGCTGAGATCATGATCAACTGCTCAGCGTCCCCGTTCGTCGTGAACAAGCACGAGTTCCGTGTCCGGCTCTTTGGCGAGCAGGCACGAAAGTTCAACAACGCCCTGATCTATGTGAATCAGGTCGGTGGGAATGACGAGCTGATCTTTGACGGCAACAGTTGCGTCTTTGACGCTTCCGGAAACCTGATGGCCAATGCCAGAGCGTTTGACGAAGACCTGCTGGTGGTAGACCTGGAGCCGTCGTCGGGCACCGTCGCAACCGAGGGCGCGACGGTTCTGCCTCAGACCCCGGCCGACCCGCTGGAGTCGATCTATCAGGCACTTCTTCTGGGGCTTCGCGATTACGTCCGCAAGTGCAACTTCCCGTCGGTAGTGCTGGGGTTGTCCGGGGGAATCGACAGTGCCCTGGTCTGCACGCTGGCCGTTCACGCCCTCGGGCCGCAGAAAGTTGTCGGGGTGGCAATGCCCTCGCGCTTCAGTTCGGAACACTCGCTGGCCGACGCCAGAGAGCTGGCGCGGAATCTGGACATCGAGTTCCATGTCGTTCCGATCGAACCGGTGCACCGGGCGTACGAAGAATTGCTGGCACCGTTCTGGGCCGGTCGGCCGGCGGATATCACCGAGGAAAACCTGCAGGCGCGGATTCGCGGCGCTATCCTCATGGCTTTCAGCAACAAGTTCGGGCACCTGCTGCTGACCACCGCGAACAAAAGCGAATCTGCCGTGGGTTACTCCACGCTGTACGGCGACATGTGCGGGGGCCTGGCGGTGATCCAGGATGTTCCCAAGACAACCGTCTGGGAACTGGCACGGTGGATCAACCGGCGCTGTGGCCGCGAACTGATCCCGCGAAACAGCATAGAAAAGGTGCCCTCGGCGGAGCTGAAGCCCAATCAGACCGATCAGGATTCGCTGCCGCCGTACCCCCTGCTCGATGAGATCATCGAACGATACATCGAAGGCGACATGTCCGCCGCACAGATCATTGCCGAAGGTTTTGACCCCGCAACCGTTACGCGGGTGATTCGCATGATCGACCGCAGTGAGTACAAGCGCCGCCAAGCTGCTCCGGGCTTGAAAGTCACCAGTCGGGCCTTCGGATTCGGCAGGCGGATGCCCATCGCTCAGAACTATCAGCCGTTGACAGGAATCAACCCATAGACCCTCCGGTCGGCCGCTCTGAACGACCTTGTGCCGGATGCGGCTGTTGAAGGTTCAACAAACCGCCGGTCGGACCTTCAAGGACCCGATCTTTCCAGCATTGGCGGGCCCCGACACTGTCGAGTGGGTCCTTCCCTTCAGCCAGAGACCGGTGCCGGCACGCCCCCGGGGGAGGGCTCCCGCTCATTTGCGACGCCGGCTGGCTCCGAAACCGATTGGCGAAGATTGGCAGAAGGGATCAATTTCTTAGCGCAATCTTAGCATTTTGTTAGGTACAGCGCATTTTCGGGGACTTCGCAAGTGCTTGTCAGGAAATGGTTTACGGAGATTTTGCAGAATTGTTCCGCGCGGAACAACGAACCCGCGGGGCGGCCCAACGGCTCCCCGTCGGGGGGCAGCACCGTTGCAAGGTCCGGTTCCGCATGCCGGCCCGGAAACCGGCGGTGCCGAACCCGTGCGTCTGATGGCGTCCGGAGGATGCCGCGCCAGCACCCGGTGAGGATATCTCCGACCCCTTTAGTTGCCTGACCCGGCCTGTTGTTCTGCGCGGAACATCGATCCGCACGCACCATCAACTGCCGTGTCGGGATTTGTTCTGTGCGGAACATGGTTCCGCGCGGAACACTTCACCCCGCCGCCGCAATCAACTGCGCCCGTGATTGGAGCAGACCCGCCCGGCTGCCTGATGTCGTACCCCCCGGTCACCGAAGCGCCGCTGTCAACGGAACGCCGTCCAGCCGGGCCGACCTGCAGACCAGAAGCCCGTGAGCCTTGGCGTGCCCTCACGGACGCCCGAAGCTCGCCACGTGGGGCCTGGCCAGGCGCTTGTAATCGCTCAGCGGCATCTCCACCGCTTCCGAATGCGTGCCGACCTGAAAGATCACCCGATCGGCCTCTTCCACCGACCGTTCCATGATCGTCTCGACCCCGAAGAGCGATCCGATCGGCGGCTCCGCACCCAGCTCGCAGTCGGCAAAGACCCGCCCGAGCGTCGGCTCATCCGCCAGCTCTACCTTCCGGGCATGCAGAACCTGCTTCAGGCGGTCCAGATCAATCCGCTGCGCAGCCGGCAGAGCACACAGCATCAAACGCTCGTCCGCCTTCACCAGCACTGGCTTGATCACGTTCCAGCCTGAAACGTGCTCAGCCGCGGCCAGGTCCTGAGCCGTGTAAGTGCGCCGGTGATGCAGCAGCTTGTATTGCACCCCCTCGCGATCGAGATACGAGACGACATTCATGGCAGCCTCCCTGGCAAAGAAGCCGAACCACCCTGTCTACCGGCAGATATCATACCAGAGCCGCCCGGAAGCCCAAAGCGACGCGATGCCGGCTGCCCGTTGCATGTCGTCGGAATGCTACCGGTGTTGCGATGCATCAATCTGGTTTGCTGCCGGGCGCGCCGGCTGCAGGACAGACATCCGGAAATGCCGGCTGCTCAGGCAGCTGCCGCTTCCTCCAGCCGATCGCTCTGGCGCAGGGCGGCGGCGCTGATGTTCCCTCCCTGCTGCACCTGATCGAACTTCACAGCCACACGCTTGCTGACTCCCTGCTCCTGCTGCGTGATGCCGTACAGCAGATCGCAGAACTGCATGGTGCGCTTGTGATGCGTGATGATGATGAACTGGCTGGTGGAGAGGAACTCCTGCACAATTTCCCCGAAGCGGAGGTTGTTCGCCTCATCCAGCGGTGCATCCACCTCGTCCAGAATGCAGAACGGACTGGGCTTGCTCTTGAAAATGCTCATCAGTAAAGCGATACAGGTCATCGCTTTCTCTCCACCGGAAAGCTGACTGATCGTCACCGGTTTCTTCCCGGGAGGACGCGCGATGATCTCGATCCCGGCTTCCAGCGGATCCACGGTCTTGCGCATGATCGGCACCGGACCTTTTTCACCGGCGGCGGCCATCGCTTCGGCCTGGGCCTTCATGGCCTCGGTGTCCTCCACCTCGGTTTCCAGGAAAATGTCGGCCGATCCGCCGCCGAAAAGCTTGCGGAACATTGCCTGAAAATTCTCCTTCACGGCGTTGAAGGTCTGCTCGAAGCGAAGACCGCTTTCCCGGTTGATCTCCTCGATGAAACTCGTCAGTTGCTGACGGCTGCTGGTGAGGTCGCCGATCTGTGTGGCATAGAACTGCTGACGCTGCTCCAGCTCCTGCAGTTCCTCCAGCGCATCGAGATTGACATTCCCCAGCCGCTGAATCTTTTCCCGAAGCTCCTGAATCTCCTGCGAGACCCTTTGCCAGTACTCCGGATCATCTTCGAACGGCGTGGGGATTGGTGGGGAATCCGGCTGCGGCCCGGTCATGGCCTGTTCATACCGCGCCGGCAGGTCGAGATTCAGCTCGTCCTGTGTGCGCGTCACCAGTGCCTCCAGCCGGACCCGCTGCTCACCCAGAGTCACCTGGACCGCGTGAAGCTCCTGTTCGATGGCACCATGCTCCCCACGAAGACTGTCCACTTCACCGACAAGCCGATTCACCGTGGCCTGTGCTTCGTCGATTTGTGCTGCAAGCTGCGAAACCTGCCCCGCCAGCGCGGATTCGCGATGTTCCTGCTGCTGCTGAACGACCTGTGCCGAAGCGATCTCCGCCTCAACTGCCTCCACACGCGATCGCAGTGATTCCATACTTCGCGCAACACGATCGCTTTGCTGCCGCAGCTCCTGCTGCAACGCCGTCTGACGCTCGACCGTCTGCCGGCAGGCAACCTGCTTTTCCTGCACCTGCCCCAGCGCGACCCGCGCGGCGGTCAATTCCTCGGCCCAGAGACGAATCTGCCCGGCCAGAGCCCCCTGCTCGCTCTGAAGGTGCTCGATCGCCGCTCCACGCTGTTGCTGCTGCAACTCCAGATCCGCACGTTCACGAGTGAGCGTCGCTTCCTCTTCCAGCAGCCGACCGAGTTGATCGGCCAGCATTCCCAGCTCGCGTTCCAGCAGCGGCTGCTCGCGCTCCAGCGAGGCCAGTCGATCCGCAACGGCCGATTCCTGGCTGCTCAGCTCGACACGGCTGGTGTTCAGTTGATAGATCGCCTGTCGAAGTTCATTCTGCTCCTGCTCCAGTTTTCGCGCCGAATCACTGCCTTGGCGGAGGTCCGCAGCGAGCCCCTCGATCACTTGTTCGACCTGACGAAGCTGCGCCTCGATCGACTCCAGCTCTGATCGCCTGGAGATCAGCCCCATCGCACCACGGAGCGGACCGGTCTTGATCGTGCCATCGGCCTCCAGCACTTCACCGGCCATCGTGACATACCGCACCCCGAAAGGTCCCACCCGACGCAGCGTAACCGCCGACGGCAGATCATCCACCACCACCGTGTCTCCCAGCAGCCACTGCAGCAACATCTGGTCGGCCGGCTCGACTCGGACAAGCTCCCTCGCCAGCCGTACGCGACAGTCTGAGTGCTGACTCCAGTCCCAGGTCTGAGCCAGGCTACCGGGAGGTTTTCCGCAGTCCGGCACCGATGCAGCGCCTTGGGCCGACTCCCCCGCAACCTCGACACTCCCCTCGGAGAGGCAGATGATGTTCACCCGCCCCTCCAGCTTCTGCAGCGCTTCCCGGGCCGCAACCACCGCGGCAGCATCGGTCGCAATCAGCCATTGATCGCGACCATCCAGCGCCGCTTCAATCACCGCCGCATGCGCAACCTCCACATGCAGCCTGTCGGCTACCAGACCGCTGATGAAGCCGAACTGCTGATCCCGCTGCTGCAGGACAGCCTTGACCCCCTCGCTCACCCCCTCTCTCCGTGCCTCCAGGTCAGCAAGCACCTTCTGACGCGACTGCAGCGCGCTGCGGTGTTCCCTTGCCGCAGCAAGCTCTTCGCTCAGCCGCTTGATCTGCGTATCCAGCCGCGCCGAAGCGTCACGGCGGGTTGCCAGCGCCGCCTGTTGCGCATCGATGGCGATGCAGACGTCTTTGAGCTGCCGGCGGATGTCGTCGCGGCGCCCGAGGACCTGCTCGATCTCCTCCCCGACCGCCCGCCGGCGCTCGGCGAGCCGTGCCTGCTGCTGCGCGATGTTGCGCCGTTCGATTTCGATCGAATTCAGCCGGCTGGAAAGCTGCGCCAGCCGACGCATCATCTCCAGCAGTGCATCCTTGCTCTGCTCGATTTCCCGTTCGATGGCGTTGATCCTGAGCTGGCCGTCCTTGAACGCCGCCTGACGGGCCTCAATCATTTCCCGCTGCCGGTCCAGTTCGCCGGTCAGATGCTCCAGGCACTGTGTTTCCTGTTCCAGGTGCCGGGTAACCTCATCGAGTCGGGCAGCAATCGTGCGACTGTCCTGTTCGCAGGCACGAATCTGATCTTCGATGTGCTGGAGCTGTTCGCGCGCGAACTGCTGCTTCTGCCGGGCCGACTGGATCTGCGCCCGAGCCTCCACCAGCTCGAATTCCAGCTTCTGCCGTTGATCCGACACGGCATCTAACGCCTGCCGTTTGCGGGCCAGCTCGTTCTGTCGATGGGCAAGATTGCCGGCGGCGTCGTCCAGACGGAACTGCAGGTCTTCGCGCTGCTTTTCCAGTGTCTCAATCTGCACCCGCAGGCCGTGATATTCCCGCAGGGAGTAGCTCAGACGCAGCTCGTTGAGTCGCGCCGAATACTCCTGGAAATTGCGTGCCTTCCCCGCGGCGGCTTTGACGCTGCGCAGTCGGCGCTCCACCTCCTCGACGATGTCCTGCACCCGGAGCAGATTCTGTTCCACACGCTCCAGCTTGCGTTGGGCCTCTTTCTTCTTGACCTTGAAGCGGGAGATGCCGGCGGCTTCCTCAAAGATCTGGCGGCGCTCTTCAGGGTTGGCCTCCAGCAGCGCCGCCACGCGACCCTGCTCGATCACGCTGTAGGCATCCACCCCCACCCCCGTATCCAGAAACAGTTCCCGGATATCCTTCAACCGCGCTGTTGTGCCGTTGAGCTGATATTCGCTGGTCCCGTCGCGAAACAGCCGCCGGCCCACCGATACCTCGTCACTCTCCAGAGGAAGCAGGCGCGTGCCATCCGGTCGGCGCGGATTCTCAAAAACCAGCGTCACCTCGGCCATTCCCGAGGGCTTGCGCGCCGCCGAGCCGTTGAAGATCACGTCCATCATGGCATCGCCGCGCAGACTCTTGGCCGACTGCTCCCCCAGAACCCACTTGATGGCGTCGACGACATTACTTTTGCCGCAGCCGTTGGGGCCGACGATGCCGGTGATCGGCTGGTCGAAAACGAACTCTGTGCGGTCGGCAAAGGACTTGAACCCGTGAGCCACCAGCTTCTTCAAACGCATGAAACGCGATCCTCCCTGACCCGTTGAAGGCCTGACGTTGCCCAGGCCGTCGGACTCCGTTCCCGACAGCTTGGTTTGGATTCGGCGGTCTTGCCGGGGGTTTTCATGAAACTCCGTGCGCGTCAGTTCGGCCGGGTTTCCTCCGGGGGGGCTGAATCCGTCGGTACCCCGGCGACATCGACGGCGGCGCCCTCCCCGGGCGGGCGAGACGAATCCGCCAGCGGGCGATTTTCCCCCGGCGCCGGTGCTTCCGGCGCATTCTGCAACACAAATTGCGCCGGAACCGCCTTGCCGCCGACGCGGGCTACGATCTGCTGCCGCTCCGACATGGCCTGCAACACTGCGACCACGTCTCCGTAGTGAAAATCGAACTGTCCCCGCGCCGCCTCGTCACCCCCGAGACGGGCGATGATCTCGGCCAGATCGAGGTTGCTGTTAGACCGTGCGGGCTCGCGGCCGTCGCCATACCGGTAAAAGATGCGAGCACTCCGTTCACCGGCGTTGGCCAGGAGAGTCAGGCGATTGTCAAACGCCGTGAAACTGAACGGCGGGTCGACGGTCGGGCGGGGTCCGATCAGGGCGATCCGTGGCAGCCCGCTGGTGGAGGCGTAGATCAGCGGACTCCCGCCGCAGGGAACCACATCGAGGATGAACCGCTCATTGACGACACGGGAAAGGATCAGCGGGTCCTTCTGCGACGCCAGCATGTTGTACGCCGCCACGCGGATCGCGGTGTCCTCCGAATCCAGCAGTTTCTTGATCATGCCGCTGATCCATGGTGAAGGGGGAAGATAGCCCAGCGTTCGAATCGCGTTCAGCCGAAACGGGTGCCCTGGTTCGGCCGCCATCTGCGCAAGCACTCGCGATGCCGCGGCGTCGCCGAGATACGCCGCTGCCCGCGCTGCAGCGTAACAGACTTCCGGGCGTTCATGGGTCAGCAGGGGAACGATATGCGGCAGCGCAGCCGGGCCGAGCCCTTCCAGAAGGAACGAAATGTTCTCCAGCGGCGCGTCCGGAGTCACGGCGATTTCCGCCAGCTCCCTTGCCTTGGCCTCGATGAATTCGGGTGAAGAGTCGAAATACAGGTGCTGCACGAGGCGGGCGAAATGCTCCCAGCTTCCGCGGAACCCCGGCGGGATGGTGATCCGGATGATCGCTTCATCCAAGGCGCGTGCGACCCGATCGCGCTGGCTTTCCTTCAGCGCGGCAAAGCGATTGTCGATTCGCGCCTCCACGGCGCGGGCCAGCCGTCGCTCCGGCTGCCGCAGCCGCAGTGACAGGGGACGGGCTTCGGTCACCCGCCCTCCATCCAGCACCCACCCGGTACGAAGCACGCGTCGCGCCGCAGCCGATTCGGGCTGGGTCTGCAGTGTGTGGGGCGGGGGGATGAAAATCGGCCCTTCCGCCAGAACCAGTTTCGCGATCGGCACACCCGGTGCACGGGGATCGGCACCCCCCACCGACAATTCGGTACGATACAGCACGCCACGAGCAAGGCTGCTGGTGGTGCTGGACGGAATCGCCGAAACCCGCACATCCAGCGTGTCTCCCGGGCGTGCCCCGGGGGGAATGGCCGCATCCACACGCACAATCGCCGTGCGCGGATCGCGAAGCACTTCTTCCGGTGAGGTGCGCTCGAATCCGGGCACCAGCTTGCTGCCGAACCCCCGCTTGACCATCTCACGCAGGATGTACTCCCGCACCGGCGTGGGGACCTGCGTGTTGTCGCCGGTGTTCTCCAGATTCACCACCAGACCGAAGCCGGAAACCGGCAGCGGTTCGGCGTCGGCCAGATCCGTCAGTTCCAGAATCGTGCCGCGCATGAAGGGGGGCAACTGGCGAACCGGCAGCGGCTGGTAGCGCGAAACCGGTTCCTCGGGCTTGATGCGAAACGGGTTGCAACCGGCCAGCAGAACCACGATCGTCAGCAGGGGAATGACTCGGCGTGACATGGCGGGCGCATCTTCAGTTGCTGTCATGGCCGAAGCCTCCACGTGTTATCGGACGGACGCGATCCCCTGCTTGAACAATTTGGAAGCCGCGTCGGCCTGAGGCGCGGAATCAGTCGATCTGGGACTCCTGTGGCTGACGGCGCGGCGGACGCTTGCGCGTCTTGGATTCCGGTTCGTCGGTCCGGGGGCCGTTGGCAGAATTTGCCCGCGTGGGCTCGAGGAACAGCCGACCCTGAGTCGGGTCTTCAAAGCGCTTGGCGTCAAGAACCGCTTTGGCTTCCTCGACCAGTTCCTCCAGCGTCTTGAAATGCTTGTAAACGCTGGCGAAGCGGACATACGCCACCTGATCGAGGCGACGGAGCCGCTCGGCCACCGCTTCGCCAACCACCGTGCTGGGGATTTCACGGTCACTCAGGCGGAAG
>JAVQWE010000076.1:0-9180 GCA_033579175.1 Phycisphaerales bacterium
GTGTCTTCGTAGCGCCTTGTTGATGGGAAAGGACCCATATGCCCGCTCCACGCCGTAACCGATCGTTGCGTTCCCGCACGCTGCCTTCTGCAGCGATTCGCACCGTAGAACCCCTGGAAGTTCGCAGGCTGCTCCATGCCGGCCACGATCATGCGCAGGGGATGGAAGGCGGCCTGCCCCATATCTCGTTGGCCGAGTATCTTCAGCTTTCCCCGCGTGCCCAGGCGCTGTTCGATCCGCATCAGGTGGAAGATACTCCGGAGGGACCGATCGACTTCGACGCGATCCTCGGCGTGCCGTTGTATCCGGATGGTCCTCCGGCCAACGAAAACACCGGGAACCTGCCCGACTTTTTCCCGACGCTTCAGGGAGGCACCTCGCTCGATCAGACCAGCCAGCCCGGGCGGACCCTCGTCCGCTTCGGCACGCGTGTGAACAATCAGGGCACCGGGCCGGCCTCGCTGATCTCCGGTCGCCCGGGAGTTGATCCGATCCCCTCGGGTGCTCCGATCACAAGCTGGGTGAATCCCGACGGGAGCCAGAACGTCCTGCAGGCCGTGTACACCTTCAACGGGTCGAGCTTCTCCCTGGCTTACTACCGCGCCGGCGGGCAGTTCACGTATCACCCCGGGCACGGGCACTTCCACTTCGATGGCTACGCTTTCTACAAGCTGCGTCATCGCAACCCGGACGGAACGCCTGGCGCGTACGTGATGCGTGATGGATCGGAAGTCGTCGGCACCAAGACCGGCTTCTGCCTGATCAACACAACCTCTTCGTTCATCATGGAGAACGGCCAGTCCTCCACCACGCTGCCGGGATATGGCGCGCCGGGGCAGCCGACGATGAGTTGCGGGTTGATGCAGGGTGTGCGCGTCGGGCACGCCGACGACTACAGCTCGAGCCTCGAAGGCCAATGGATTGACGTCACCGGCGTTCCCAACGGGCAGTATTTCATCGAAATCCAGTTGGACGGCGAGAACGCCGTGCTGGAATCGAATGAAACCAACAACGCCAAGTCGTTCCCCTTTACGCTCAATGCCAATCCGCCCAGCGGTGGGATCCAGCCCGATGTGTACGACGTGGGAGGAAACAACAACACCCTCGCATCAGCAACCAACATGGGCGTGATGGGCACGTTCAATCAGACGGGCCTGACCATCCATTACGGCCAGGATTTCGACTGGTTCCGCTTCGAGGCCAGTTCCTCCGGCAATTACACGATCACCACTGCCGCCGCCAGCGGGAACCTCGATCTCTACCTGTACGACTCCACTGGGACGCTTCTGCGCTCCTCCACGGGCACCGGAAGCAGTGAGAGCGTCAGTTTCCCGTTCGAGTTCGGCCGCGTCTACTATGTGAAGACGGAGGCCTATAACTCAACGACGGTTTCGAACTATCAGATCACCTGGAACCTCAAGCCCACCGTCACGAATGCCGTCGGCACGTCGTTCGCCAATGAGCTGGGTCAGACGCCCGCCACCTTCCTGATCGCGCGCAATGGCCCCACCACCACACCGCTTTCGGTGACCTTCGCGGTCAGCGGCACCGCGGTGCGGGATGTCGATTACACCCTCGAGGCCGACCTGCTGATCAACCCGACGACCGTGAATCTCGGCGATCTCCAGAGCGTCGCGGAAATCCGCATCGTGCCGATCAATGACGGCGTGCTGGAAGCTCCTGAAACCGTTACGCTCACGATCACCAGCAATAACGCGTACGTCATCGGGGGAAGCGGCGCCGGGACGATCACCATCAACGACGTTCCCCCGCAGGTGACTGCCACCAGCTTCAGCTATCAGACCCTGCCCATCGTGTTCAACTTCGATTTCACGATGAATGTCTCGGCGAGCCTGGAACCGGGCGATGTGGAGCTGCGCAACCTCGATACGGACACAATCCTGCCCGTGCTCGATGGGGTCAGCTATAACCCGGCGAATAATCGCGCCACGTTCCAGCGCGCCGCCGCTCTGCCGGATGGAAACTATCGGCTCACCCTGATCGGAAGCCGCGTAACCCACGCCCTCGGCCAGCCGATGCTCAGCAACGTGGCCATTCCGTTCCACGTTTTTGCCGGTGATGCCAACCTTGACCGCACGGTGGACTTGGCCGACTTTTCCGCGTTGGCGGGGCATTTTGGCCTGTCGGGGACGTTCAGTCAGGGCAACTTCAACTACGATGCACTGGTCGATCTGGCTGACTTTGCTATTCTCGCCAGCCGGTTTAACGAAACGCTACCCCCACCGTCGAGCGGTGGTGGAGGGGGAGGGCTTCGGCCGGCAGGGGCTTCGGTGGCGTCGATGGGCACCCCGACGATGCCCCCGAACCCGTTTGGATCGACCCGGATCGACCGCGTGGCCGAGGAGATTGAACTTCTCGGTTCTTCAGGCGTAGTCTGAGCAGAAGAGCCGCAACACGCCGAAGGGGTAGGGCGCGGGAAACTGGGCAACTTGGGCAGCTTGGGATAACTGCCTGATTGCCCCGCATCCCTCGCCCATTTTTTATCCCACTCGGACCAAACCCGTTTTCGACCCAGAACGTGCCTCCGAGGGTCTGAATGGCACGAATTTCAAATTGCTCAAGTCTATTCCTGAAATAGACTTACGTTGGAACGACAGCCGTGGGCACCCTTGGTGCCAAGAACGTTGTCAGGAGAAATGCATGAGCCTGCCTGCCCGTTTCGAGCCACTGGAAATCCGCAAGCTTCTCTCAGCCGAGCCGGCCGTTCAGGTTGAATCGCTCTCGTGGGGAGATTACACCGGTCCGGTCCTGCCCGACCGCTGGATCGTCAAGCTTGGGGGCTATCACGGAACTGCCGGCAGCCAGTTGAAGAAGGCCCGGCGGCTCCTTGGCGAGGCCGCCGAGGGCGTTGAAGTCCGTCAGTATCTGCTGGAACGGGGCTTGTTTTCCATTCAGTTGCACGGGGTGCAGACCGCGAAAGAGCAATACGAACTGCTTCGGCGGTTGCCGGGGTTTGTCGGTGCCTCTCCGGACTGGGTGATGACCACCAGCCTGATCCCCAATGACCCGTTCTTCTCCAATCTCACGAACATGCAGAACGGCAGCAACACCGATGTCGATGCCCCGGAAGCCTGGGATTTCGGCACCGGTTCGATGCAGCAGATCATCAGCATTGTTGATTCCGGCGTGGACTATGTGCACCGCGACCTGGCACCCAACATCTTCATCAACGAAGACGAAATCCCCCCCGCCATTCGGTCCCTGCTGGTTGATACCGATGGCGACGGCATCCTCACCTTCCGTGACCTGAACAACCCCGCCAACATCGGCCCGGGCAAAATCACCGATCTCAACGGCAACGGCCGGATCGACGGGGGAGACGTCCTGCACAACTCCAGCGGCTGGGAAGACGGCATCGACAACGACGGCAACAATCTCGCCGACGACCTGATCGGCTGGAACTTCCTCTCCGGAAACAACGATCCCATGGATGTCTTCGGCCACGGAACTCACGTGGCCGGCACCGCCGCAGCCGTCGGCAACAACAGCCTTGATGTCGTCGGGATCAACTGGCGCGCCCGGATTCTGCCGATGAAGACCGGCGGCATCAACGGTTCAGATAACACCATCAATACCTCCGCCGCGATCGCGGCAATCAATTACTCCGTCAGCCTGCGCAACCGCGGGCTGGCACTGCGCAGCATCAACGCTTCCTGGGGTGGCGGCGGCTTCGACAGCAATCTGCTCAACGCCATTACCAACGCCCATCATGCCGGGACGATGTTTGTGGCGGCGGCCGGCAATGGCGGCTCTGACGGCATCGGCGACGACAACGATGCGGTTCCGCACTACCCCTCCAGTTACAACGTGCCCAATGTCATCGCCGTGCTCAATACTACGACTGCTGGCGGTCGCAACAGCAGCAGCAACTACGGGCGCAACTCCGTGCATCTGGGCGCGCCGGGAACCAGCATTCTCAGCACCTCCCCGGGGAACAACGTGAGCTTCTCCACCGGCACTTCCATGGCCGCGCCGCTGGTGGCAGGCACGGTCTCCCTGCTGTACAGCCGCATGCCCAACCTCACCATCCAGCAGGCCAAAACCGCCATCCTCGAAACCGTCACCCCCGTCGCCTCACTGGCCAACATCACGGTTTCCGGTGGCCGGCTCAACGCCTTCCGGGCCATTACCGCCTACGACATTCCCGCGCCGGCGGCGCCGGACCTTGACCCCGCCAGCGATACCGGTGTCTCCAATTCCGACCGCATCACCGCCGATACAACCCCCACCTTCACGGGTGTCACCCAGCCGAATTACATCGTTCAGGTGTTCCGCAACGGAACTTCCGTCGGGACCACCACCGCCAATGCCTCGGGCCATTGGAGCTTTACCCTCCCAACTCTGGCCGATGGCGTGCACAACGTCTCCATTCGCGTCGGCAATGGGGTGCTGATCAGCTTCCGCTCCCCCGAAACCAGCGTGCGCATCGACACCACCCCCCCGGTCGCCAGCAACCGCAACATCCCCCATCTGCTTGCCCCGCAGCGCATTTCGCAGAATTTCAATGAACCGATGGAGACGTCTTTCAACATCAACGACGTCGTCATCACCAACATCACCACCAGCCAGGTGATCCCCCCGGCAGCCACGGTCTTTGATTACGACGCCCCCACCAACCGCGTGGATATCCGTTTCCCGGGAATGCCCGGAGCCATTGTCCCTGACGGCAACTACACCGTCAGCGTCCGCTCGACCGATCCGGCCGGCAACCTCATGCCCGCGCCGTATAACTTCTCTTTCTTCATCCTGTACGGCGATGCCAACCGAAACCGCACGGTAGACCTGGCCGATTTTGCCCCCATGGCCTCGAATTTCGGCCAGTCGCCGCGCTCTTTCGCCCAAGGCGACTTCAACTTTGATACCACGGTCGATCTGGCGGATTTCGCGCTGCTCGCCTCCAATTTCAACCGGACCTTGCCGGCACCGTCGGACCTGCCCCGTGCCCAGGGGCTGTTCAGCAGCCAGCCTGTGACCAGCCCCCGGCCCCACCAGACGCACTCGGATTGGGACGAACTGCTCGCTGCTTCCAACGCCTGAGACTCCCAAGCGGTAAGATGGGCAAAATCCTGCGCGCGCGCACCTCTCCAAGGCTCGAAAAACTTTTGACTCCCATGAGTTTTTGAGCGAAATACGGAGAACGCGGGCGGCGTCCTAGGCGATTGACGAGTGTTCCCCTCGAAAAGCGTCGCCGGCTCGAAGCGGTTTGAATTCGTTTGCCTGAAAGGAGTTACAACATGCTCCGGTGGTTGTCGCGTCGTCGGTACAGCTCTTGCGTCACGGGCCTGACGCGCCCCAGCCGGCCGGTTGTCATCGAGGCTGTCGAGAAACGGCAGTTGCTGGCAATTTCCGTCAAGTTCGTCAACGTTCCCATCTCCGCCGCTGCTAAGGCCGCCGACCCCACCCTCAACAACCTCCGGACCGTGGATGTGCAGTTGACCGTCTCGGCCGGCGATGACTGGCTCGCTTCCGATCTGCTGTTGCGCCTCACGAAAGGATCGTTCTACAACCCCCGAGCCGGGGGCAACGCTCCCAAGCCGGATGAGTGGGCAGACAACCCGGCGTTGGAGTTTGATACTTTCGTTTCTGGTCCGGGTTTCGCTTCTCCGACGATCCTCGGGCGCAAGGAAGGCAGTGGCGCTGCGATCTTCAGCGCGACGGAAGTGAACGTGGCCTGGGGTGACCTCGTGACTACCGGTGCCGGAGTCTTCACCGCAGCCCGATTAACCATGACCAACGACGCCGCCGGCGACCTCACCGGGGTGCTGTACGCCAAGTCGGCCCCGGCGACCGCCAAGCCCTACGCCGCCCAGATCAAACCACAGGCAACTACTGGCACGATAACGGGTTACGTCTTTAACGATCAGGATGCCAACGGCGGGAAAGGCGCGACCGAACCAAAGCTGCCAAATTGGCAGGTCTACATCGACGGCAACAATAACGGAAGGCTCGACAGCGGAGAACGCTCGGTGAAAACCCGCTCCAACGGCAACTTCACGATCAGCGACGTGCCGGCTGGCACCCATCGCCTGCGCCTCGTGCTCCAGAGCGGCTGGCGCCGAACAGCCCCGGCCAATAGCAGTTTCAGCCACAACGTCACCGTCACCGCCGGCGCCACCGCCGCCAACAAGAAGTTCGGCGTCACCCAGCAAGGCGTCTCCACGAGCCAGCGGGTTGCTTCTGTGCAGGGTCGGGTGGTGGCGCTGCCCTCCCATGCCCGGGCCATCACCGAAGAAGACTTGAAGCCCCTTTCCGGTTGGAGGGTGTTCATCGACCGCAACAACGACGGCAGATTCGCCGTCGGCGAAGAAAACACCCGCACCGATTCGGAGGGCCGGTTCACCTTCGCCAACCTGCAACCCGGAACCTATCGCCTTCGCCTGACTCAAGTTGAGGGCTTCGCCCCCTTTGAACCTCAAAATAACCTGATCACCGTGGTTCTGGGTGCCGGCCAGGTCAGCTCCGGGCACACCTTCTCGCAGAAGGCCGTCTGAGCCCCCAGGTGTTGAGCCATCGACCATGAGGCCCCAGAGCCGGACGGGTCCGAGCGGATCGCCTACCCCAGGGAAGCGGCCCGGATCGGGTGATTACAGGATTCGGCCCCCGCTCCGGCCCCCTGCTCAACCGCACCCCGCGCCGCCTTGGCCGACGGCAAGCCGGTCCCCCCTTGCTCCGGGCAAATCCCCTGGATGCCCCACTGCAGCTCAGTCTTGTGGAAACCTGCAGCTCCTCACGCCGTCGTCGAAGTCTTTCAGCCGCAATTGACCCGGACGCACCACTTCCACGTGGCCGTCAAAGTAGAGGACATTCCCCCTGCGCCCCTGGCGCGAGAACGAAACACGAACCTGATTTCCCCCCCGGCAGGTGTCGCGGGGCATACGCCACGTGCCATTCCGGACAGTAGATGCCGTTGCAATCGGTGGTGAGAAACTTGTCGGGAATCTCCAGGAGCCACGGAAGCGAGGCCGGGCTTGGGATCAGCGAAGTCTGCATCGCGGGCGAACCGCGCCATCTCGGCTGAGACTCGAACGCAAAAGCATTCAAGGTAAAGCCGGTGGGAACCTCCTCATCCGGATGCGCCGTGCATTGCAACACGCGCACGTTTTTCATGTCGTCCCAGTTCCATTTCCCCTGACCCACCAAGAGGTTCGTGATGTTCACCTCCCAGAAGGGATTGTCCGGCGCGCCCGTTCCATAACGGGGCACATAGCCAACACGGTAGAGCCCTGAACCCGAAGAGATCACCGCTGAGCGGGATTATTTTACCCATTTTACCCAATTATCCCAAAATCTCGCCCTCATAAACTTGCCCAGAGGTTCGAGACCGGGTCTCGACCTCATGGCAATGTTTGTAAGTCTTTCAACGAACAGGGCTTACGCCAACTCGACACCCCCATCTGCGCGATGCTTCCCCGGGAGACCTCAGCGGGATCGGGGCGTGACCCGGGCCAGCCAAAGGCCCAGTTCGTACAGCAATGCCAACGGGATCATCAACGCGACGGTCGCGGTGATGACATCCCCCGGCGTGATCGCCGCCGCCAGGATCGCCAAGGCAAAATAGACATACTTCCGCGCGGTTTTCAGTTGGCTGATCTCGAACATGCCAATCCGCGCCAAGGCCATCACCACCAGCGGCAGTTGGAAGCTCAGTCCGAACGCCAGCAGCATCCCCACGACCAGACGAATGTACTGGCTGAGCTTGAAATCCGGGGCGAGCAGGTTCTCGGTGCCGAAGCGGATGGATCGGATCTGACCTTTGTGAAAGATCTTGATGCGGCTGGTGGTTTCGTCGATCCAGATCTCCTGCTCCAGCGGATTTGCCGGATTGCCCGGCAGTGCGGGAATGATCAGGGGAGTGTGCGGCTGCGTCGTGGTTGCCTGACCGCCAGGCACCGGCACTGTGTTGGCAAATTCGATAACGAACGACAGCGACCACGGCAGCACCACGAAGTAGACAAACACCATCCCCACAATCAGCAGCCCGATGCTCAGCGGAAGGTAGCGCGTGATGTGCCGACGCTCGGAGGGATACAACCCGGCGGCGATAAAGAGCCAGAACTGATAGAGAATCCACGGGCTGGCGATGGCGGCGGCGGTGATCAGGTTGACGGCCAGCCAGGTCGTCAGCGGTTCCCCGATGGTGTCATAGCGAAGCTGAGTGTTCAGCCCCTTGGCCTCCAGCACGCTGTACAGAGGCCGGCAGAACCACAAAAGCACCTGATTCCCGAATACGCAGCAGATCACCAGCACGATGGCCAGTCCGATCAGGGCACGAATCAGCCGGCTGCGCAGCTCTTCCAGGTGCTCGCCGATGGTCATGCGGTATTCGGACGGGTCGAAGTCGCTGCGCAACGGGTGCGGGGGCGTCGGCGGGGGATCGGACATTCCCCGGCGATTGTAAGAAGAAAGGCGGGCGGAGAAAGAATCCGCAGCGCGCCGCTGGTGTCCCTTCCGACGCCAGCAGCACCTGCAGCAAGACCGCGGATTGCCTACGCGGCCGGCAGCGGATCAAACTCCACCGCCACACGGTAGCCGGTGGCGCTGGGTTCGCAGCGCAGCACGCGCCCGTAGGCATCCCAGCCCCCGCGGGAGCCTTGTGGAGGGAAGTTGACACTCAACCGCTCGCCGGCTTCCATGGGGGTAGAGGCGATGGCGCTCAGACCCCCCAGAGAGACATCGCGCAGTGCCAGAGTCACCCGGCGGTCGCGCAGTGCGGCTAACGTGTTGTCCAGTCGGAAGCCCTCCACCCAGGCGTGCACTTCCTTGCGCGGGAACATCCGCCGTTCGGGGGTCCCGCTCTGCCGAAGGGTGGGCCATTTGAGCAATCCCGGCATTGGAGGCTCCTGGTGTAGAATTCCTGTGCGGAGGGGAACCGGGGGGGCGTCCCTCCCCGCGTATCATTCTCATCGGCAGGACCGTCCGGAAAGATTATTCTCATGACCGCTTTCCCGGAGCAAACCGACCCGGTTCGCGTGGCGCTGGTGGGCGCCGGCCCGGGCGATCCGCGCCTGCTGACGCTGCGCGGGCGGGAATTACTGGAACGTGCCGACGTGGTGCTGTGCGATTCCCTCGTGAACCCGCGCTTGCGGGCACTGGCACCCCAAGCCCTGTGGATTGATACCGGCAAGCGCAAAAAGTGCCGACCCCGCGAGGCCCAGCAGG
>JAVQWE010000077.1:0-9071 GCA_033579175.1 Phycisphaerales bacterium
GCCGGGCAGAATCCGAAGCTGGCCGGGGCGGCCCGGCTGGTGATCGTCGGGTCAGCGGCTTCGCCATACGAGGCGATGAAGCAGAACGATCCACTGCTGAGCACAACCACCGCGCGCGATGCCCAGGGGGTGCGCACCGCCATGGAAGAAGCGCGGGCCAAAGCCGGGGCTTTGAAGAGTGATCCGGTCATCGCCACAGAATATGCCACCCGCGCAGCGCAATTGCTGCAGCGCCTGGCGATCAGCCGGGGACAGGTGATGGACGTGGCGGCGGCGCGGCAATCGCTGCTGATGAGCCTGGAGGACACTCGCCCCGAGATCGTGAAGCTGGTGGGCGAGTCGCTGGCCCTGATCGATGCGCCCGATGCTCAGGCCGGATTGCTCACCAAGGCTCTGTCGCCGGAGCTGAGCGATGACGTGAGAATCAGCCTCCTGAAGAGTCTTTCCACCAGTGCCAAGTTCTTTGGCAATAAACTCGACACCGCCGCCACGGAACAACTGATGAAGCTGGTCGCCGACGGGCCGAGTCTGGAGATTCGCGCCGCCGCCGCTGAAGCCCAAGGGGCCCTGAACCTTCCGGCAGATCAGGCAAAGCGTTTGATCATTGAGCAGATGAGAGTCTGAAAGTCTATCGCCCCGGTGAAACTGCCGTTGTCGAAGCGAGGCTGGGCGGTGACAGATATCGGCGGCATCAGCCAGGCTTCGAGGCAGGCTCCGAAGGATGCTTCACATCCGTTTCTCGAACGCCAGCTCAAGTCCGTCGCAGAAGCGGCCGCAAAGGACCTGCTGGCTGAGTCTCCCGGCCAGCAGACGCTGGCCCCGCCGACCCATTTCCTGACGAACTTCCTCCGGCAGGTTCTTCAAGGCGTAGATCGCGTTGACACAGCCTTCGACGTCACCGTGGGCCACATGCCTGCCGAAGTCTTCGCGGTCCAGCAGATCGGCGATGTGACTCGGTCGAGGCCCCAGATACAGCACCGGGCGCCCCACGGCCATGGCTCCGTATACCTTGCAGGGGTGGATGATCCCGACCATGTTGTCACCCATGCTCACCACGTGCACATCGGCCGCTCCCAGGGAATATCGCAAGGATTCCAGCGGCTGATACGGAAGGCTGATCACGTTCGAGAGGTTGTGGCGCGACAGATACTCCTCCACTTCGCGTTTTCCGATTCCCCCGCCGACGAACAGGAAGCGGATGGAGTCATCGTTCTTCAATCGCACGGCCGCATCCAGCAGCGTAGTCAGGGGGTTGCTGGGGCTGTGATTGCCCGAGTACATCACGACGAACTTTTCCCGCAACCCGTGCTGCGTGCGGAAGGGGTTCTCTTCATGGGCCGGCGGTTCGGCGATGTTTTCGTGCGGCCATGGGGGAATGACGACGAGCTTGTCGTCCAGTCGGGCGCGGGGGTAGAGCCGCTCGGCCATGAACCGGTCCAGTGCCACAACCAGCGTGGAATTGTTCATGATCGTGCGATTGATGGCTTCCAGCAGACGGGCGGACATGCTGCCGGCCGCGATTTTCTTCATCGCCAGCAGTTGATCGGGGTTCAGGTCCATCGCCCAGTAAACGATCGGCATTCCACGGAACATTCGAAGGATCGTCGCCACGATTCCGATGAGCGGTGGCGAGGTGCTCACCAGAACGCCTGCCACATTCGGCAGGAATAGTCCGCGGAAGAACGCCTGTGCCATGAAGCTTGCCGTGCCGACGATGCGCGTCACCATCGACTTCTTGCCGAAGCTGGAAAGCGGCAGCCGGACGACATCAACACCGCGAATGGTTTCATGCGGGGGGTATCGGCGGGTCGGGTCATCATATCCGCGATTTGCGGTATACACCCGCACCCGGTAACCGCGGCGCGAGAGCTCAAAAGCGACATCGGCAATGTGTTGTCCGACGCTGGCCGGGTCGGGCACGAAGACCTGCGAAAGGATGAGAATACGGTCGCGCAGCTTGCGCCGGGGACGCGGACGGCGGGAAAACAACGGCTCCAGCCGTTCTGAGGGAATTGAGGAAACTTCGTTCACAGATCAATCCTGTGCCAGCCGGGTCACCGATGCGACCGCGAGATCCGGAAGACTGCGGGTGCGGTTCTGGCGCACGCAGCATCGAGCGGTCAGAAGGATTTGCGCCGGTTGATGATTTCCCCGTAAATCCATTTGTACGTCTCTTCCATTCCCTGCCGCAGGGGCGTCCGCGGCTCCCAGCCGAAGACCTTGCGGATCAGGGTGTTGTCGCTGTTGCGGCCGTTGACCCCCTTGGGCGCGTCCAGGTTATAAATCCGCTTGAGCCTGATTCCCGCGATTTCCTCCACGATGTCCACGAGCTGATTGATCGTCACACCCTCGGCGCTGCCAAGGTTGATCGGATCGTGCCAGGTTTCGCTGTCGGTAATCAGGTGAATGCCGTGAAGGCAATCGGTGATGTACATGAACGATCGCGTCTGCTGTCCGTCGCCCCAGATCTCGATCTCATGCCTGCCTTCAAGCTTGGCGCGGATCACCTTGCGGCAGATGGCCGCAGGGGCTTTCTCGCGCCCGCCGTCCCACGTGCCGTACGGGCCGTACACGTTATGAAATCGCGCCACGCGCGTGGGCACATTCCAGTCTTCGCGGAAATGGCGGCACATCCGCTCGGAGAACAGCTTTTCCCAGCCGTAGCCATCCTCCGGCATGGCAGGGTAAGCATCTTCCTCCTTCAGGAACACATCGAGCTTTTTTTCCTTCTGCTTGTCGGCGTTGTAGACGCAGGCACTGGAGGCGTAGAAGTAGCGCTTGACCCCATACTCGCGCGCCGCCACCAGCAGGTGGGTGTTGATCAGCACGCTGATCATGCACAAACCTTTGTTCTTCTCGATGAACCCCATGCCGCCCATGTTGCACGCCAGGTTCCACACGAGATCCATCCCCTTGACTGCGGCGAAGGCGGCGGATCGTTCATTCAGGTCCGCCTGGATGTTCTCCGCTTCCGGGTGCACCTGATACCACTGATCCAGCGGTTTGATATCCACCACGCGGACGCGCCTGAAGCCCTTTCGGATCAGATCACCGGCCAGGTGCCCGCCGATGAAACCCCCGCCGCCGCAGATTACTGCACTGAGGTTGCTGTCCATGATCGCCTCGCCATTGCCCCCACATGTCTTCAACGCCGACGTGCCGGATTGTTACACGCACGGAAGCGAAGCGGCATTATGAAACCGCCCGGCCGGGGGTCAAGCCTGCTTCCCGCAGCCAGTTCTCCGGGGGAATGGCGTACGGGCGGAACTTTTCGATCGTTCCCTGTTCCTCACTGTAGGCTATGGCCCGGTAAAAACCGAGTTTGTTTGCCGCCGGCGAGTCGATCAGCGCGCTGGAGTCCGCCGCCGACATCTGCATCAGAACCCGGTTGTCAAACTCCCGTAACGTGTTGCGCTCGATGGTCCGATCGACGCTGACGGCGGTGTCGGCCCAGGCAATCACGTGAATTCCCAGGGCCGGGCCTTCGCGGAGAATCTCGTTAAACAGTTTATCCGCCGCGGGGGGCTTTTCTTCCCCGCCGAAGCTGAAGCTTTCTTCCGTCTTTCGCAACACACGATACCGCTGGATTCCCTGAATCAGCAGGAAGATGTGGGCGGCATCGGCGTTCTCAGCGTCCTGTCGGCGCTTCAACTCAGAGGCAAGCTCTCCGATGGCATCGGGCGTTGCCCGGTATTCCACCACCCGCAGCGGATGTGCCAGGAATTGCGCCATCGCCGCCAGTCGCCCGAAGTTGGGTGAATCGGCAGGGGTACCGTCCAGAACGATAAACTGCGCAGGCCTGCCGCGAAGGCACGCCGAAAGGCTCAGGAGCGATGAGGTCATCATCGCCATGGCCTGTTCCTCGGATTGCCCCACCATCAGCACATGCGCGCCGGCCTGCCGCCGGAATGCGATGGCAGTCGGGGCTTTGATCGCCACAGGTTCACCCAAGTATGCCACGGGAATCGCAGGCACAGCATCACCGCGTAACAGACGGGCCAGTGGGAGGTTCTTCCGGATGTCGGCCGGGGCATTGCCTTCAAAGACGATTGCTTCCCCCCGGTGGTTCACGGCCGCGGATTCGCAACGAGCTCTGACCTGCTGCAGATACCTGTCCCGCTGCTCATCCGGCAGCCACGCGACCTGGAAGGGGCTGTTGCCCTCAACCAGCCCGCCGGCGTCGTTGTAGATCGCCTCGCCCGGGCGGGTCAACAACCGTGCCGCCGAGTTATTGTCACCAAGGATCAACTGGCTGTCGGCTTCGCTGCATTGCAATGCCACTCGAACCGCCATCTGGCCGATGGTTGAACGCGCCAGTCCGCTGGACCCCCCGATCGTCTGTGATCCCAGCAACACATGAATTCCGAACGCCCGACCCTGCCGAACCAGCCGATCGATCAGCAGCGCCGCCTCCTGACTCAGCTTGTCGTCTTCACTGAAAAACTCCTGAAATTCGTCGATGATCAGCAGCACGCGGGGAAGCCATCGTTCGCCGCCGAGCCAGCCTTCCCCAGAGGCGGCAGCGCCGGGACACTCTTGCTCGCCGTCGTTGAGCTGGCCCGGTAGCGCTTGACTGCGAGCCGCCTCGCGCCAGGCCGCCAGATCCTGCACCCCGAGCTTGCGGAACAGCTCTCCCCGGCGGGTCATTTCTGCATCAATTCGTTGAAGCACGCTCAGGCCGAATTCCCGGTCTGACTCCACCGCAATGGCCCGGGCGTGCGGCAGGCCGTTGACGGCGTAGGTCTTGAATTCCACCCCTTTCTTGAAGTCGATGAGATACAGCTCAACCTCCTGGGGTGGATACCACATCGCGATGTTGGTGATAATCGCGTGCAGCAGAGTGGATTTGCCTGAGCCAGTCTTACCAGCCACCAGAGCGTGCTGAGCCACCCCTCGGCCGAGGCGCAGGTTCTGCTGGCGAGTGGCCCCGGCTCTCCCGATCGGCACCCGCAGCTCTGATCGCGCTGACAGTGACCAGAATTCGGATGGTTTGGGAGCAATCGCTTCGAAGGGAACCTCCACCCGGTTCGCCTCTCGTGCCAGCCGGCCCACCTTATGCATCAGCCGAGTGAGCTGCTCTTCGGCGGGGGGGGCATCCAGGGTCAGGGGGAATTGACGGAATACCTCGTCGCGCCACTCAAAACGATCATCCTTCTGCACCAGATTGACACAGTGGGCCTCAACATCTTCAAAGGCGCTTCCGGGGGGGATGGGCTGACGAATGTCACGGAACATCAGCACGTACACGCCGCAGCGGGCACCCGTGGAAGCGATGCTGGCCAGCCGACGCAGGGAGTCCTGATGGAAGCCATGCGGGAAATCGCAGATGACCAGGAAGCGATAAGGTTCGGCAAGTTCGCCGGCCTGGCGGTTGTAATCGTCGATGGTTTCAAACTCGTTGCGGAGGTATTTCTGGATGACGGTTTCCATGTGCTCAGTGAGGTCCGCCAGCCGCTGCTCGATATGCTCCGGATCGGTCCAGATGCGGGAGGAAACCAGCGACTCATCATGGTCGGCCAGATGCATGAAGCCGGCAAAGTTCTGCCCGAGGGCAACCGGGTCGATGATCGTGAACTTGACCCTGCCGGGAGGGACGCTGGTGAGCAGGCGGGTCATCAGCATCTGCAGGGCACCGATTGCGGCAGAGCGGCCGGCGCGGTCGGCGTGGATGATCAGCGACGCCTGCCGAGGCAGCGCCAGCACCGCCGGCAGGGCAAACTTTTCCGGGAGCTCGAGCGTGAAGGGGGCGTCGGCGGGAATGTGCGCAAGTAATTGCTGGGCATCAACTTGCAACAACCCGAATCGCACCGCGGCGGGGAACTCCACAGGGGGTTGCCACCGGTCGATGGCGTCATCCGTGAAGGCATCGGGTGCCTGCAAGGCGCCGTCGGGCTGCCCGACGCCCCGCTGCACGGCAAGCAAGCCATTGTGCCACCTCTCGATCAGCGCGATTCGTGCGGATTGATAGTGCTGATCAATCTGCTGCAGTTTTCGCTCGTGTCGCTCCCGCGCGGCGGTGAGATCAGCATCGATGCGCCGCTGCAGCTCCGAGAGCGCCGCGTCGCGAGCCGATTGAGCCTCGGCCTGTGCCTTGGCGCAACGTTGATCGATGTGTTCCAGTCGGCCGGCAAGCTCGCGGTCGAGGGAGGAGAGCATCTCGTCATGCCGGGCTTTGAGGCGCGCCAGCGTCGGTTCGGCCTTGTCCCGGGCGGCGCGGATCTCCACGTCGCGCTGCGACAGGGCCTTCTGGAGCATGGAATCGAGCTTCTCGCGGGTTTCGGCAAGCTTGCGTGCGCTGGCGGCGCGGGCTGCCGCGATGGCCTGGTGGAAGGGGGCGAGGGTCCTGCGGATGGCACGCCGGGAGGCCACGTTCATTCCGATGGCCAAGGCGATCAGCAGCCCCAACCCCCCCCCGACACCCGTCGCCATCGCCTGCCATTCTGGCAGGCGCCCGGCAAGAAACACCCGCCCGGCACCGCCGGTGAGAACCAGAAGCAGAAACCCCAGCAGCCACGGCGCCACCCCCACCAGCAGCTTTGGCAGCTTTAAGGCTTTCAAGGCGGCGAGCTGATTCTCGGCGGACTTTTTGTGCAGGTCATACAACTCTGCCGCCGGAATCTTCGGATCCAGGGAGGCCGCCAATGGCTCCATCGGCCCCGGGCGGTAGCCATACCGCTGCAATACCTGTTCAACCGCCGACTCCAGCTCCGCCAGTGCCGTGCGTTCGTTGTCGTGAAGTTCCCTTGCTTTGCGAGTGTCGCTCTTGACTTTTGCCTGGGTTCCATCGGCGACACTTTCCGCCAGCCAGACGGCCGCTTCCAGTTGCTTGCGGGCTTCGCGCTGCGCCAGCTCGTATTCGCCTTCGACACGCCGGCGTTTCACGCGATCGCTTTCTCTGCAGTTGGCGGTCTCGGTTTCGTGACGTGCCAGCGCCTCGGCGACGAGCTGATCGCATTTCCGACGGATTTCCTGCCCCCGGGTGCTCAGCTGATGCTCGGCCTGCAAGCGGGCGCGGTCCAGTTCCCGATCAGCCATCTCAAGTTGCTGGCGCCGCTCGCGTTCGAGGGCGGCTTCGGACTCAGCGCAGTCACGGATCAGCTGGATCAGCCCGGCCAGAGCCAGACGCTGAGCATCACGGGCGGTCGGGCAGGCGGGGGGCGTGGAGATGGCGGCGGTGTTGGTCATTGGGGTCGGGTCAATCTTCACCGCACTCACGGCGGACCTGGGATAGTACCACTGCCAGCTGATCCATGGCGCTGGCGGCGGCGCGAGTATCCAGCTCCAGCGGCTGGAGCAACTGCTTTTCCATATCCACGGCGCGCAGGTCGTCCCAGTGGACGCGAATGTCCTGCCAGCGCGCTGCGAGGTCTTTCCACGCCTTGGCGATGGTTCCGCGGGCTTCAAACACTCCCATGGGGGTTCCTCGTCGACTCAGGTGGGGATTGTTCGCAAGCCCGGGAAGGCTCTTGCGAGGAAAGCGCAGAGTCCTGCCCGGATTCGTCGTCGGCGCTTCGCCTCATCGAAGGCAGATTCTGCAGAGCCCTGTCGACCTCCGGGAAGGTCTTCTCGGCAGTGGATGTGACTTCGCGCGGCTGCAGTCCGATGTATTGCTCAAGCTGACGGGTCATGGCTTCCAGCCGGGCAATCGCCGCTGGCAGCATCGTCTGCACGCTGGTCGCGAAACGCTGCACGTTGCCTTTGTAATCGTGGGCGATCTTCTCCAGTTGACGCCTCCAGCGCGCCACCGCCGCCACCTTCTGCTCGGCCTGCTCGAGACGCTGACGTGCAATTCGCACGGCCTTTTCCTCATCCACGGTTGACGGCCGCGAACCAGTGGCATCGGTGAAAATCTTCTTCGCACGGAGCCTCTCCTCAGCCTGAGAAAGGGCTTCGGCGCGCTTGCGGACGGCGGTCTTCCAGTAGCTTGCCTGCTCCGTCTCCAGCCAGAGCATGGTGCGGATCAGATCAGATTCCGCATCGGTCAGGGCGACCGCAGCAGCCTCCTGGAATTTCTGAAGCGCCAGGCGGAAATCCTTGAGGTATTGGATGTCTTCAACCCGCGCCTGACTCATGGCTTTATCGCTGTTTCAGATAGTCTTCGATCAGTCCGGCTTTCTTCCCGAGAAACTGCACGTGCTGGTGTGAGGCTTCCAGGAAAGTACTGAGCGCCTTGGCGGTGGATTCAAACGCTTCGACGAACTTCTGGTGTTCCTGATCCCGCCAGGATGCCTCCAGCGCGTGCAGACGCGACCGCAACCCCGCCGTCAGGCTCTCCAGCTCCCGGTTGAAGCGGTTTAAATCCGCTGCGAAGCGACGCAGTTCGGCCGGGTCAACATGGGCTTTGGCCATGGAAACATTGTACCGCGCGCAGCGGACAAATGCCGGTCTGTCCGATCATCCCCAAGCGGGGCAACCGCAGAACGCAGACGCGCGCCAGAATGCCGGGCGGGTCGCGAAAAGAGCAGGGAAAAGCACCCGGGCCGACTCCATGCACCAGGCCGGCCGGCTCGACGCCTTGGGTCTTCCCATGCACCGCGGCGCGATTGACGCTTCCCAAGTCAAGGGAAAGGCTGCCAGTGTGACCCCGTTCCAGCCGCGTCGGCCGACGTCTTCTACCTTCCGTGCGGGTCCGCAGTCGTCATGCCGGCGTCCAACTTGCGCCAGAAGTTGCCGTGATTGGCCTGCCCTAGTGACCCCTGCATAAGGGTGCAAATGTCGAGACTTCGCTCACGCCTGGTACAAACCGAATGACGCAGGCAATCAACTTGAACATCGAAGACCTCCAACCCGGAAGTTTGGATTATGTTCGGTACGACGTCAAGTCAATTCCGGTAAAAAATTCCGGATTTTCCGCGGCCGACCGGGCGGGGTTCAGCGGTCAAACTGTGCGTCGAAGGCGATCTGCGAACGGGCGAAATCGAGCTTTCGGACCAGCGCGCAGGCTTCCCGGGCGCCGTGCTCGCGATCCATGCGACTGTCTTCCCATTCCACGGACAGCGGCCCGGGATACCCGACATCGTTGAGCGCGACGATGATGCGCTCGAAGTCGATATCCCCATGCCCGGGGGAAC
>JAVQWE010000078.1:0-9056 GCA_033579175.1 Phycisphaerales bacterium
TCCGCTCCAAACTCTGGAGCAGTCAGGAAGCCATCGAAACCACCCGTCCGCTGGTACCGTACATTGATTGCCTGATCGGCAACGAGGAAGATTTCGAGAAAGTTCTCGGCTACCACGCCGAGGGCGTGGATGTGGAGAAGGGGCAACTGGACACGCGCGCGTTCAAACAAATGGTGGAGCGGGTGGTGAAGGATTTCCCCAACGTGAAGGTGGTCGGCACGACGTTGCGAGGGGTGAAGACCGCTACCGTCAACGATTGGTCGGCCATCATGTGGGCCGACGGGACGTTCTACGACGGACCGACCATGCCCGATCTGGAGATTGAAGACCGCGTCGGCGGGGGGGACGGTTTTGCCTCTGGCTTCACCTACGGGTTTCTCACGGGTAAAGACGCGCAAACCTGTGTCAATCTTGGAGTTGCGCACGGTGCGCTCTTGATGAGCACCCGGGGTGACACCAGCCAGATCGAGCTGGAAGAGCTCCTGCACGTTGCCGCCGGGGGCAGCGCGCGAATCAAGCGATAAGGTCAAGTCGGGGCTTGTAACCGCTTTCAAGAACTCGTCGATGGACGGTCGGCAAGGATTCGAGCGTTCCCGACGGCGTACCTCTTGCGCGTCAAGCCCGGTTCCAGGCATCCCTCAGATAAGCCAGCACGCTGGCAAAGCTCCCGGGTGAATCTGAAAAGCCCGGTGCCTCTACAGCGATCCGGCCGTCGTAGCCGCCGCGCTTCAGCACCGCGAAAAACGGCACGTAGTCGCTTGTGCCACTGACTCCCGGAGCGGTCCGACCGTCGCGATCCGCCACGTGCACGTGTCGAATCCAAGGCATCGCCGCCTGTAGATTCGCCAGCGGTTCTTGCTCCAGCCAGAAATGAAAGCTGTCCACGAGGCACTGGAAGTGGGGGTGATTGACTGCCCGCACATACTCCATGGCCTCGGCCACGGAATTGATGATGTTGCATTCCCCGCGGTTCAGCGGTTCACAGACCAGGGTCACGCCGTGTTCCTGCGCGATCCGCGCGGCCATCGAAGCGAAATCGATGATCTGCTGGCGTGCCCGAGTGCGATCAAATCCGTCGGGCACGTGTCGGGCAGCCCCCGATCCGAAAACCAGCGTGGTTGTTCCGCATGTGCCGGCGCGGCGAATCACGTTGCCCATATAATCCCCAAGCCGCGACAAATCCGCCGACGGACCCGTGATTTTCAGCTCCCCGGGCACCAACACGTTGGCCGAGGGCATGGGAAGCCGCGACGCGGCGATGCGCTGCTGCCCCGTCCACTGCTCATCCGGCGCCAGCCCCTGAAACAGCTGCTGAACATTCCCTTCGATAAAATCCCAGCCGGCCGATCGGGCCAGTTCCGACATTTCCGGCGGCGCGCAGATTCCGAATAGCGGCATGAAGCCTCCGTAACTGGCCGGCCCACGCCTTCCGGGGGCGCACCCAGCGGTGGGTTGCGGCGTGAACTCGGGCCGGTCCGAGTTTAAAGTGTACAGCCGAAGATGTCAGGTGATCCTGCCAAAGCGGTGGTTCTGCTCAGCGGGGGACTGGATTCAGCGACGACCCTGGCGATCACCCGGGCCGAGGGATTCGACGTCTGGGCCATGACTTTCCGTTACGGCCAGCGGCATGAACTGGAAGTCGCCGCGGCCCGTCGCGTCGCTGAGGCGATGAAGGTCGTGAGTCATGTCGTCGTCGAGCTCGACCCCCGGGTTTTCATCGGCTCGGCTCTCACGAGCGATATCGCCGTCCCCAAAGATCGCCTGGCCCACGGGCCAGCGGACGAAATCCCCGTCACCTACGTTCCCGCGCGCAACACCATTTTCCTGTCGTTTGCCCTTGCCTGGGCCGAGACACTGGCCTGTTCCGACATTTTCCTGGGGGTCAATGCCCTGGATTACAGCGGTTACCCGGATTGTCGGCCGGAATACATCGCGGCTTTCGAAAACCTGGCCAATCTGGCGACGCGAGCGGGTGTTGAAGGCAGGCGTTTCCGGATTCACGCCCCCCTGATTCATCTGACCAAAGCCCGGATCATCGCGCGCGGCCTGGAACTCGGCGTCGATTACTCCCTGACCAGCACCTGTTACGAGCCCTCCCCCGACGGCCGCGCCTGTGGAAGGTGCGACGCCTGCATCTTGCGTCGGCGGGGCTTTGCGGAAAACGGCATCGAAGACCCGATTCGCTACGCCAGCTGATTGAACCTCCGACCGGCAAAATATCCAAGATCGGAGTGCCGATCGCGGAAAAACCCAAGCGCGATTGCCCTCGAATCGTCGTTCCCGAAGCTTCCCCGGACAGGATTCGGCAGGGCAACTTTCCCACTTGCAGCGGGACGGCGGCTCTCTCAGCCCCCGGGGAGGCCTCCTCACCCCTTCACCGCTCCGGCGAGCAGGCCACGCTGCAGATATCGCTGCATCAGGACATAAAACAGCACGATGGGAATCAGCGCCAGCACGCTGCCGGCGTAGGCATAACGGATGTTCGCCGCGAAAACGCCCATGAGCTGGTTCAGGGCCACTGGAAGCGTGTAATTCTGCTGCTCCTGCAGGACGATCAGTGGCCACAGCAGGTTGCTCCAGGCGCCAATCACGCTGAACACTCCCAGGGTTGCCAGGGTCGGCGCACTGAGCGGAAGCATCACGTGGCGGAACACCTGCCACGCCGTGGCACCGTCGATTGCGGCCGCCTCGTCCATTTCCCGCGGAATCGAGATCATCGCCTGCCGGCACAGGTAGATGCCAAACGCCGTGACCGAAAACGGAATCACCACTCCCGCCAGCGTGTCGTACAGCCCCAGGTTCACCACCGTTCGAAACAGCGGAACGACGATCACCTGTTCCGGAATCATCAGCGTCGCCAGAATGATCAGAAAGACCGTGTCGCGCCCGCGGAACTGCATTCGGGCCAGCGGATATGCCGCAGCCGCGGCCAACAACACATTCAATCCCGCCTGGCAGACCGTCACCACCACGGAATTGAGCAGCGGCCGGAGCAATCCCCCCGCCGACCACGCCCCACGGAAGTTATCCAGGGTGACTTCTCCCGGCGGCGGCAGCCGGTTGATCGGCACGTTCGTAGTTGACACCGCCACGGCCACCAGCCACACCGTCGGACCGATCGCCAGCAACGCCAGCAGGATCGCCGCGGCGACCAGCAACACACGCAGATGAGCCGGTGTGCGCTGCATGCGAATCAGCTCCCCATTCTCTGCACGCGAAGTTGCACCACGGTAAGGGCCAGAATGATCAGAAACAGCAGCACCCCCTGCGCCGCTGCGAGCCCGTATTCGCCTTCCTCACTGAGCGTGCGGTAGATCAGAGGAACCACCGTCTGATGGCTGATCGGCGCCCCCTGGATCGTGACATACAGCTCATCGAACACTTTCATGGCGCTGATGGAGCTGATCGTCGCCACCAGAGCCAGCACCGGACGCAGCGATGGCAGCGTGACATGCCAGAACCCCCGCAACCGGCCGGCGCCGTCGATCGTCGCGGCCTCTTCCAGCTCGCGCGGCACGGCCAGCAGGCCCGCCAGAAAGACCATCATGTAATAGCCGAACCCCTTCCACAGAGTCACTGTCATCGCGCTGATTAACGTCCACGGATAGCTGCTGAGCCACTTCACCGCCGGCAGACCCAGGGATGTCAGCACCGTGTTGATCAGCCCCGATTGTTCGTTAAACAGCAGTCGGAACGACATCGAGGCCACGATGGCCGGCGTGACTACCGGCAGAAACAGCAGCACCCGCAGCCACTTGCCACCCCGGGCCAGATGATGCACCACCAGCGCCGCCGTAAGGCTCACCGCCATCAGGACCGGCGTCACCAGCAGATACACAAACGAGTTCTGCAGGCAGAACCAGAAACGGTCGTTCGCCAGGAGCCTGCGGAAATTCTGCAACCCCACCCAGTCGGGTCCGGCGAAGGCCGTGTACCGCGTAAAGCTGTAGAAAACGACCTGCAGTGTAGGCAGGATGGCAAAAACCCCCAGCACCACCACCGCCGCACCGAGAAAAGCCCAAGGCGTCCAGGGCCGATGGAATCTCGGCCGGGTGTCGGAGGCCCCCCAGCGCTGCGCCACGGTTCCCTGCTTCATGAGGCGCCCTTGCCGGTCTGATGCGTGCCTGAGACCGGATCACTCACCAGGGTGGCCGGCGCGTAGGAGTCCAGAATGCGGTTCCAGTCCCGGCTGATTTGCGAAAGCGTGCGGGCGACGTCGGCCCCATCGAGCAGCGCCGCCTTGATCCGCTCCTCGAACGCACGCCCCAGCTCCGGCCAGGCCGCCAGCGGCAGAATGAAGCTCTGCGCCTCGGCCAGCGATTGCGCGGAAAGTGCCCGCGCATACCCCAGTTTGTCCTGTTCGGGGTCGGGGGGAAAGGCAAAATGGGGGTCCCGGAGGCTGGCGGGGGTGCTGGGCAGAATGTTGACGATCCGCGCGAAGGCAAGCTGATTCTCCGGATTGGTGATGAACCAGGCCAGCTCGGCGGCCTCCCGTGGATGCTGCGATTGGGAGGAAACGCACAACAGCATGGTCGCGATGTCGAACTTGCCGGCGGCGCCGCGCGGAGCGGGCAGCACCGCCGTGTGACGATAGACATCGGGTGCGGCGTCGCGGATTCGTTCCAGAAAATTCGCGCCGGTGATAAGCATTGCGGTCTGGCCGTTCTGGTAGAGGTCGATCATCGGACCGTGCCCGCCCACCGCCGCTTCCGTGGGCATGGCGCCGCGGCGGTAAAACTCGACCCAGTCCGAGACAAAACGCAGAATCTGCGGATCATCAAGGTTGGATTCCAGTCCCTCGCCTGAGGTTTTCGGTCGCAGGGGTGAGAGCCCCTGCTGCAGAATGGCTTGGGGCAGGCGGGTTTCCTGTCCGAGCATGTAGCAGAACAGGAACTTCCCGGTCCGCCGGTGGAAATCCTCAGCCTGCCGGCGCAGGGTTGGCCAGTCGGTGCCGAGGGTCTGGCGGGAAAGTCCGCCCTCGGCCAGGAGTTTCTCGTTGACGAAGGCAACGCTGATTCCGAGGTACCACGGGAGTGCATGGAGCTTGCCGTCGATTCGGCACAGACGCAGGGCGCCGGGAAGGTAGGTCTGATCGGGATCGCCGGGGAGATGGGCACGAAGGTCGGCGACGCCGCCTAGCGCCACGAAACGGGAATAAAAGCCATCGGAGAGGTTGATCACGTCCGGCGCCCGCCTCGCCGCCGCCGCCGCCAGGTACTTCCGCTGCACCGCGTCGAAGGGCACATCCACCCAGACCACATCGATGTCCGGGCGTTGGCGCTCGAAGCGCGCGATCAGGTCTTCCATGTAGTGGGTGAAGCGGGGACGAAGTGCCAGGGTCCACAGCTCCAGGCGGATGGGCCCGTCCTGGTTTTTGCGGTCACAGCCGCTGTGAAGCGTGCCGGACCAAGCCAGCAGCAGAGAGAGAACGACTTTCAGGCGATGACTTCGGAAAGCCGATGGATTTGCGGGCATGGGCGGGCACGACCGCGCGGATCAGTTATTGTTGGCAATGTCCCAGGGCGACCAGAGCGCCCGCAGCCGGCTCTTGCGAGTCGCGACGTCTCCCAGATCGTCATGGGCCAGAAGCTCAACATGTCCGTCGGCAAAACCGATATTCACCCGGCCTACCGGCAGATTGCCACTCTTGTTGCGGTCAGTGGATTTACGGTGTTTGAAGTAGGCCAGCTCGGTGTTGGCCAGAACCAGCGGATACGGGGGCGCGCCGGCGTCCGTGAAGCCGCCGCTGGTGTAACCGGGGATTCCGACAAATCGCTGGCCGGGTCGCAGCCCCTGATAGCCGATCGACGAGCTGGCATAGAAGCCGCGGGCGACGCTGTTCTTGGCGTGCGCCTCGGAAATGAGGATCAACTGCGGCGCGCCCTTGGTGTTCTGAGAGAACAGCGAGCCACGTTTGGTCTGCACGCTCACATCCGCCTGCCAGTACACGAATCCGTTGGTGGCGCTGTCCAGAACGAACTGGTCGGCGCAGGAGCTTGCCCAGATGTTCATCGCGTAAGACCGCTGAGTGTTGGGCAGGTCGCTGGGGCAGATGAAGACGGTGCCGCCGATCGTGGGGTTGTCCGTCGTGCCTTCCTCGCGCGGTTGCACGCCTTTGGGGAGATATCTCCCCAGCCGCTCCACGTCATACCAGAGGTTTGCCGTGGGCCGACCTTGGCCCGGAGTGACGGTGGGCTTGAGCGTGTTGATGTTCGGGGGGAACTTGCCCTTATGCTCCACGGCGTAGTTGACCAATGCCGTACAGAGCTGGCGAATGTTGCTGGCGCACTGCGCGGCTCGAGCTTGCTCCCTGGCAGCCCCTAGGGCCGGCAGCAGGATGCTGACCAGCAGGGCGATGATCCCAACGACAACCAACAGCTCGACCAAGGTGAAGGCAGATCGGACGCGATTCATGGGAGGGCAGGCTCCTGAGTCGATGGCCAAGTCTTATATAAGACTTAGCGTAACACTTTCTCCGGTTTTGTCAACAGAAATTCGCTCGCGCTCGCTGGAGAAAGACGAAGCCCCGACCACTCGGCCGGGGCTTCGGTTGCACTCCTTCTGCGTGGGGCAGTCGGAACTGTCAGGCCAGACACTCGTTCCCGTGGCCATCACACCCGCCGACGACGGAGCAGACCCGCTGCCGACACTGCGAGCAGGGACAGCCCCGCCGGTTCGGGAACGCGAACCTCGAATGCCTGGATGCCGTTGTTGGTGTTCAGCACGTATAAACGGAGCACCCCACTTCGAACGCCGAAATCGATCGCCCCGGTGCCGTTCACGTTCGCATTGGTGCTGGTGAAGAGGCCGGTATCCAGGAGCACGGGGTTCACCGTCGGATCGGTGATGTCGTACAGCCGCACGCGGCTGTTGTTGATGTCTACCGTTGCCAGAACGGTATTGGCCACATCAACCCCGATGGGGCCTTCGCCAGCACTGGTCAGGGAGAACGGCGCCCCGGTGTTGCGGGTAGCCGAACCAAGGGCAAAGGTGGAGTATTCAAGGTTTCCCGTGCCGGTCTGCTTGCCGTAGGCGGTGTTGCCCGGACCAAAGTCGACTCCCAGCCGGTGGGAACCGCTGGCAGGCCCGGTGATCACCTTGCCATCGCCGGAGAAGGTCAGTCCGTCGTTGGTTGTGAAGACAGCATAGGAGTTGAACGTGATCGATCCCGTCCCTGTGCCGGTGTTCCCACCCATGATCAGTTGCGTGTTGGTTCCCGAGCCACGGGCGGCAAGGCTGTCACCGAAACGTGCGCCTGCAGCGTTGGTCGGCGAGCCGTTGAACGCCACGGTGGGAACCGCGCTCTCATCGGCCCATCGATAGATCTTCAGGGCGCTGGACGAAGTGTTGGTCGTGAGATTCGCCCCGTAGATCGCGCCATCATCGCCGACGGCGATTGTGCTGAGTACGAACGTGCCGCCGGTGATTCCTGAGGTGTTCAGCGTGCCAACCTCTGCTCCGGTGTCGCCGTCGAGGATGCGGATGCTCAGCCCCCCGGCGCGATTGACCAGATAGACGCGGTTGGTAATGGCGTTATACGCGATGCCACGCTGGTTGTTGTCGGTGGTCAGGGCGGCGATCTCTCCGGGGGAGAGCACGCCATCGCCACCGAAGCTGAACAGCGGGTTCAGGAACAGACCCGGAGCGGCAAACGTCGCAGAGCCGAGGCCAAGAGCAGCCGCAAAGGCCAGAGGTGAAAGTCGCATTTTCCGATCTCCTCTCGAAAAGCCAGACGTGAACCGACAGGGCGGCTTGCCAACTGTCAATGTTATATAAGGATAACCTCCAATTCGGCCGCGTCAACGAAAAAATCGCTCGTTCCGCAACAAGATGCCACAAGTTCGAGTCGGGTCAAATCACGAAGGTTATAACATATTCATCACAATGGATACGGCACCAGCAGGATCGGAGTTGGAAGGCAACAGGCCCCCGGGGGGGAGTAGGTGAACTCGATTAACCCTATTTCACCCTGTGACAATGGGGGATATGTCTGCATCACCACCGCTTGGGGCAGGTTTTCGAACCGTGGGGCGGTTCCTGGAAGGGCCACAATGCCCCCACGGTTGATACCGTCATTTACCCGCACCACCGCCGCCGTGTATTTGCACCATTTGTTGTCGGGTCGATGGGCGGTCATGAGCACCGCCAGCCCCCGCCCGTCGCTCGAGCGATACCGTAGTTTCACGTGGTACATCACCCCATAGTTGCCCTTGTTCTGGATCGGGGTCGATGGGTCGATGGAGTCGCGACCTTCAATCCACGGGTCGGTCTTCCCGTCGGCCACCAGAAACAATTTCGGTCCATCGGCGGTGTCGATCGGGGCTTCAGACTCGTTGGAAATCAGATAGTCACCGATTGAGAACAACCCTCTACCGGCCCCGCTGGGGTGCCAGCCTTCCAGCACGCGAGGCAGTTTGGGCAAGTGGTCGATCACCTGCCGACTGTCGGCCGAAGGCTCGCGCTGGAAGACCGTGACTCTCCCGGGCTGATCGATCTGGAACTCATGCAGCACATGAACCAGAATATCCCGGGTGACCGAAATGGCGTCGATGTGGGGGTCGATCACCAGCCGCCCACCGGGCGGCACCTGCCGGCTCGCGATGTTCGCCGGGGCAGGCTGACGCTCGAAATATGCCGTCAGAGCCTCGCGGGCGACGCGGTGATAATCGCCACCGGGTTTGGGTGATGCGTAGTGGGTGAACGTCAGGGTCATCGCTTCCGATCCGAGGTTTTCGATGACGGCGGAGATGGTCTTGGGCTTCCCGGTTGGCTCGGGGACGTGATAGAGATACAGCCGGACGGTGCCGGCGCTCACCTCTTCCTGCAACGCGATTCCATCCCCGGTTCGGAAGTACTCGGGTTTGTCGGAAAGCAGGAACTGCACCGATCGGCTTGGCTCGGGCAGGTCCTTGCGAAACCCCACCAGCGGCAAGCCTCCGGGATCGAGAAAGGGGGTCTGCACGATGTCGCCCGGGCGGGCCGCTGCCAATGCGGCCTCAAAGGCCTGGGGGCTGGCAGGTGGCGTGGAAGGCTGCGTGGCAGGGGCAGGCTCATCG
>JAVQWE010000079.1:0-8986 GCA_033579175.1 Phycisphaerales bacterium
CGACCACGGTTGCTTCGCTGTCGCCGGCGGTGACGGACCTGATCCTGGGCATGGGCCTTGGCAACCGCCTCGTGGCAGTCAGCAATTTCGAGCCGCCTCGAATCGAAACCGACTCGCTCCCCAGGGTGGGGGATTACCAAACCGTGGACTGGGAAAAGCTCAATCAACTCCGTCCGGGAATGGTCATCACCCAGTACCACCCAGACAAAATCCCGGATGGGTTTGCCGAGCGCTGCCGCCGGCTGGGGATTCGCCTGTTCAATCGCAAAGTCGATTCTCTGACAGATGTCTATTCGGTAATTGGCGAGCTGGGAGAAGCACTGGACGCCCGCGAAGCCGCCGCCGAAGCGCAGCGACGCTGGCAGCTCACCCTCGACGAAATCGCCGCGCGCGTGGCCGGGACGCTCAGGCCCCGGACGCTGCTGGTGATCGGTGAATCCGGCCTGACCGTTGCCGGGCCCGGAACTTTTCTCGACAACCTGCTGACAGTAGCCGGCGGTCGCAATGCGCTTTCTGAGGGCGGGGATTACGTCACCCTGGACCGGGAGCGACTGGCCGCGCTCGACCCGGATGTCATCATCCAGTTACTGCCGGCCGCCAGCCCACAACAGGTTTTGCAGGCGAAGGCCTTCTGGGAGCGAGCGAGCAGTCTGCGGGCGGTCCGCGAAGGGAGGGTTGTGCAACTGTTCGATGCAGACCTGCTGCTGCCCGGCTTCAGTTGCCTGCGAACCGCCGCCAGCTTCGCCAAGGCATTGCATGGGATTTCCCCCGAGGTCGGCACGACGCGGGCTTCCCCGACGAGCCGGTCCAGACTCCAATTTGCCCCTCCCCAGCGATTCGCGGGCATTCCAAGCCGTCGAGAGTTGGCTGTTTCCCCCACCGGGAGCCACTGGAGCCTGCTGTGAAACGCTGGTCGGCCGGTCGGATGTTGGCACTCTACGGCCTGTCTGCCGTGGGCTGGGCCTTGGTGGCCTTGGGTTGTCTGATGGTTGGATCCACCGGATCGATTGGCTGGCCCGACCGCGCGGTGCTTGGTTTCCGCCTCGAACCGGTGCTGCTGGCCTCCCTCGTGGGGGCAGCGCTAGCGGCGGCGGGGGTGACCTATCAGGCGCTGCTGGCCAACCCGCTGGCCGATCCCTACCTTCTGGGCACCTCCAGCGGTGCGATGCTCGCGTCATATCTCGGGACTCTGCCGGCACTTACGACGATTTCTATCACCGGCTTGCTCGGACAGCAGGCGATGGCGTTCCTCGGGGGGCTGCTGGCGGTGACCACGGTTCTGGCGATCGCCGGGCATCGAGGCCGGCTTGAGCCGGTAACGCTGATCCTCGTGGGAGTGATCGTCAATTCGTTCTGCTCTGCAGTCTTCCTGCTGGTCAACGCGGTGGTGAAAGACCCGGCAACCCCCGGCGGCCCGCTTCTGTTTCTCGTGGGAGGGCTTCAGACCAACCTCCAGCGCTGGCAGATGATCGCGTCGGCGGTGGTGGCGGCCGCGGCGTGGGGCATGACGGCCTACCTCGCCGGAGTGCTCAACGTCGGTTCCATGGAGGATGCCGAAGCCGAATCCTTGGGCGTTCCGATCAACCGCCTTCGCTGGATCGGAGTGGGCACCGCCAGCCTGATGACGGCGGCGGCGGTGGCGGTGAGTGGGCCGATTGGCTTCGTGGGGCTGATCTGCCCGCATCTGGGCCGGCTGTTTGTCGGTCCGGACGTTCGTCGCCTGCTCCCTGTAGCGACGGCGTTGGGAGCGATCCTGCTGTGCTCTGCCGATGCGGCGGCGAGAAAACTGGCCTCGGTGGGTCCGGTGGGCACCTACCTGCCTGTGGGTGTGATCACCAGCATGCTGGGAGGACCGTTCTTCTTGATGTTGCTGCTGACACGGAAGCCGCGCGCCTGACTCCCCGCCGAACGCCGCAATCTCGGCGCCTGGTGTACATCGGCCCACGGCGAGCCGGTTTCGGTGGGGGTCGCGTCAACGCGACGGCGCGGCCGCTGCAGGACTATTGGTGATGCCCGGAAAAACGATGCAAATTCTTGCTGCATCACAACTTACGTTCAGCTACGATGACCGGCCCATCCTCCGCGGCGTGGGTGTGACTCTCAATGAGGGTGAGCTCGTCGCGCTGTTCGGACCCAACGGCAGTGGAAAAAGCACCCTCTTGAAGGTCTTGCTCGGCTCCCTTCGAGCCGAAGGTTCCCTGCGGTGGAATGGCACGCCGATCGCATCCTGGTCCCGGCGGCAACTTTCCCGAATCGTGGCCTATCTGCCGCAGAATCCGACTCATCAGCCGGGCCAGACCGCAGGCGACGTGCTGAGGATGGGCCGATTGCCCTATTGGAGCGCCTTCGGGCTGGAATCGCCTGGCGATCTTCAAGTCGTCGCCGAAGTCGCCAGACAGCTTGATCTTCAAGCGATCCTCAGCCGTCCGATGGATCAGATTTCTGGCGGTCAGCGGCAACGAGTCTTCATCGGCAGGTGCCTGGCTGCACAACCACGGGCCTTGCTGCTGGATGAGCCGGGCACCTTCCTCGACCTGCGACACCAACTTGAGCTGTTCCGGCTTCTTCGGCGGCTGGCCTCAGAAAACCGCATTGGCGTGCTCATGGCCTCGCACGATCTGAATCTGGCGGCGGCATATGCCGATCGGGCGATCGTGTTGAACGAAGGGGCTGTCGTAGCCGAAGGCCCCCCGACCGAGGCACTGCGGCCGGAGGTGCTGGAGTCGGTGTATGGCATCGGCATCACGCGCCTGGAGATCGACGGCAAGTTTCACTGGATTCCCCGCGCCTGAAGGAAAAATCCCGCAAAATCCCGCCAACGGACTCTGCACCGCCACGCTGAGCACCTTCGATGACCTTATTCGATGGACGGATGGCTTGGCGCCGCTTGGGCAGAACCCTCCGGCCGTGGCACGTCCTGCCGGATGGCATCAGGCCCCACGGGCCGGATCCGGTCGATCGGTTCGAGTCTGTACCCGGGTTGCAGCGTTTGTTCGCAGGCAAAAAGTGATCACGGGGCCTGTCCTCTCCCCTGAGATCGGGCTCAGCGGGATTCGTTTCCGAGCGACGTTCAAGCGTGCCGCCGTTCATATTCCGCAATCGCTCGCCCGAGCTGCGCGATGACGTCCCGTGCCAGCGCGCTGCGCCGACCCAGCTCCGCTCCGGCCAGCTCGCCCGCACGTCCATGAATCCACGCAGCGGCGCAGGCGCCGTCAAACGCGGACATCCCCTGGCCCATCAGTGAACCAATCACCCCTGCCAGCACGTCTCCCGCACCGGCCTTGGATAAGGACGAATCGCCGGTCCGGTTGACGTACAAGCGCTGGCCGTCGGAGACCACGGTACGATGCCCCTTGAGCAAAACGGTGTGTTTGAGCTTCCGCGCCGCGATCACCGCATGATGGATGCGGGATGTCTCATCTTCAGGCACCACCGCCGGCTCCAGCCCCAGGCGCTGGCCGAGGCGAAGCATCTCGCCCGGGTGGGGCGTGAAGACGGCCGGACAACGCAAAGGCTCCAGCAAGGTCAGACCCTGAGCCGCCAAGGCATTGAGGGCATCGGCGTCGATCACGCAGGGCCTGCCCGATTCCGCAATGAACCGCAGCCTCTGCACGGCGGTTGCGGAAACACCCATGCCCGGACCGACAACCACGACATCGGCCCGTTCGAGCGCTGCTGCAAGCTCTTTCCGGCTCCCGGCCGTGAAGGCGTTGGTCAGGGGAAGCCCCACAAGTTCCGGGACGGCCGAAATCGCAGTGCTCAAGACCGCCTCGGGCACGGCGATCTGCACCAACCCGCTGCCGCAGCGAAGGGCGGCCAACCCGGCCAGCACGGCGGCGCCGAACATGTGGTGGGCCCCCCCCACCACCAGAACACGACCGAAAAGCCCTTTATGCCCCGACAACGGGCGCTGGGGCAACGGCGCGGGCAAATAGATTCGGCGTATGGGCTCCTGGCCACGTTGGCGATCCGCATTCAGGTTGCCGATTGGTTTTCGACTCACGACGGCAGCGAATTTCGGGTCCAGGCCGTTAACTTGCAACCCGGCGGACCTCGCTTTGCGTAATTGCATCCAGATCGAGCGATGCCTCTCGGCCGGCCGACCACAGCACGTGTCCCAATCCTGCGATCATGGCAGCGTTGTCCGTGCAGAAGCTTGGTTCCGGAATGTAAACCCTCACAGGCAATGTGGAAATCGCCCTTCTCAGCCCCCGGTTGGCAGATACTCCCCCGCCGATGATCACGCTTCTCGCCTGGAATCGGCGGACGGCACGACGAACCTTCTCCAGGAGCGTATCGATGCACGCCGCCTGAAAAGAGGCCGCGATTCCGGCGATCTCGCCGGGAGACAGATCGGCCACGGACCGTTCCCGGCCTTGGTAGCCAAATACGCGATATCGCACCGCCGTCTTCAGACCGCTGAAGGAGAAATCGAGTGAATCCGGTTCCAGCAGCGGCCGGGGAAGATCCAAGGCCCCCGGATCGCCGGCGTCGGCAAGGCGGTCGATCTCCGGTCCGCCCGGAAACGGCAATCCCAGCATGGCGGCGACCTTGTCGTAGGCTTCGCCCACGGCGTCATCCATCGTGGCCCCCAGCAAGCCGATATCCAGCCACCCTCGAATCCGATACAACGCCGTGTGCCCCCCCGAAATGACCATTCCTACCGCGGGCCAGTCAGGCATCGGGGGTTCATTGCCGGCGCCCGGGGGCTGATCCCCCCTGCCCGCGGCGGTGTGCCGAAGAATCACGGAATACAGGTGCGCCTGCACATGATCGACGGCCAGGAGCGGCTTTTTGAGCGCCCACGCCAGGGACTTGGCGGCGGTCACGCCGATCAGAAGGGAGCCGATCAGCCCCGGCCGATGGGCTGCCGCAATCGCATCAACCTCGCGCAGGCCGACTCCGGCGGCGTTCAGTGCTTCACTGATCACCGGAAGGAGGTTTTCGATGTGCGCTCGGGAGGCGATCTCCGGCACGACGCCCCGGAACTTTGCATGCAGGTCGAACTGCGTGGCAACGGCGTTCGAGAGCACCTCCACGCCGTCGCGCACGACTGCCGCGGCGGTTTCGTCACAGGTGGATTCAATACCCAGAATCAAAGACATCGGTTCCGCCGTTCCTGCCGACCGTCCCGGGCCCTCTTTAGAGGCCCGCCGATCGCCGCCTGATCCACCCAATCACCCCCCCGCTTCAACCCGGAGCGGTGGTGGGCCCGCCGCTCTGGAAGACCAGGAGAGCCGTCATCGTATCTACGGCCCGCCGAAGCTGGGGATCGAGAGGAGTGCTGCGCTGTGGCTGAGTGGCTGGACCGCTCGTCGGTCGATGAAACAGCTCGGCCTCGTAACGGTCACGTTGGAGCTGAAGCTGCTCCTCGGGAGTGAGTTTGACTTCGATGTTGGGTTCCACCCCCCAATCCGTGGCGTCCTTCTTGCGATGCACAAGCCGCCCGCTTGGCAGATAGTAGTAGGCCACGGTCATTTTCAGCTCGCCGGCGTTCTGATCCAATGGAACCACTTCCTGCACGCTTCCCTTTCCGTAGGTTCTTTGACCGATGACCAGGGCGCGTCGGTGGTCTTTGAGCGCGCCGGCCACGACTTCGCTGGCAGAGGCGGAATGCTCGTTGGCCAGCACGATGAGCGGAAACCGCGGCAGCGTGCCCGGGGCCGAGGCTCGGGCGGTCTGCTCCTGGCGCGAGCGCCCCCGGGTGCTCACGATCACTCCGTCGTCGAGGAACAGATCGACAACCTTGATCGCCTGATCCAGCCGCCCGCCGGGGTTGAAGCGCAGGTCCAGGATCAGCCCGGACATGCCCTGTTGAAGCATCTGATGGATGCTTGCCTGAACGGCATCAGAAGTTTCCGGAGTGAACTGCGTGATCCTCAGGTAGGCAATCTTCGGATCCTCACTCAGAAACCAGTTCCAGGAATTGTCGGCATTGCGGTCGAATCCCCGGACTGTCGGCACAACCACCTCTTCACGCGTCATCTTCAGTTCCACGATTTCCCCTGTGGCGCGGCGTAACTGCAGGTGAATCTCCATTCCCAGGGGGCCGGCCAGCTTCTTAACGGCTTCGGAGAGCCGCAATCCCTCGATGGATTCGCCGTTCACCTTGAGAATCACGTCGCCGGCCATCACACCGGCGCGGAACGCCGGCCCGCCGTCGACGGGGCTGACAACCTCGATCTGCCCGTTTTCAAGCTGGTTCAACTGTACGCCAATGCCCTTGAAGGTGCCCTCAAGCATCCGGTCGAAATCCTCCTGCCGGGACGGCGGCACGAAGACCGTGAAGGGATCAAGTTCCTCCAGCATGCCGGTGATGGCCGCCTGCCGAATCTGGGCGGTGTCGATGTCATCTGCGTAGTTGGCGGCAATCAACCGCTGGATATCCACCAGCGTGCGCACGAAGGTGTAGTCATCCTCCCTGCCGCCGCCTGGCGTGGCACGCGAAAGGGTCACGGACAGGATGATCACGGCAGAGAGGCAGCACATCCACGCGAATCTTTCACGACTTGGCATGATGTTCTCCAGTACCACAGGCCGCCGGATGAAACCAGGCGCTGGCAACGGGGATAAACCGGCGTTTGTGCCCCTCGGATTCGACGAGGCGGCGGCAAAGGACCGACTCCACGTCGGCAACTGGATTGTTTGCAGGTCACTCCAGCTCTTTCAAGAACTCTCGAATTGCTTCCGTGGTCTGTCCGGGCCGCTCCATCACGGGCAGATGGCCGGCACCAGCGATCGGAACCAGACGCGAACGCGCAAGCCCGGCATGCATCCGCTGGGCACATTCCAATGGCGTGATCTGATCCCGTTCGCCGACGAGGATGAGCGTCGGCGTGCGGATTGAGGGCAGCACGGGGGTGAAATCCTCGCGGTCGCGCATCGCCACCAGCGCATGACACATGCCTTCCGGTTGCTGGCTCTCCATGATCTGCCGCAGACGCCGGGCCAGCCCGGCATCAGCTTGGACATTCTCAGGGGCCATCAACTTCGGAAACATGGCCTCCACGATCGGTGCGATGCCGCGCTGGCGGGCGGATGCCATCATCCGATCGCGATCCTGCCGTCGTTCGGCCGTGTCGGCCTCGGCCCGGGTGTCGATCAGTATCATTCCGGCCAGGTCATCCGGGTATGCTCGCGCGTAGGCGAGAGTGACATATCCACCCATGGAAAGTCCTCCCAGCACGCAAGGAATCGCCTGAATGGATTGCAGAAGCTGACGAAGCTGCCCCGCCAGCGATGCCATCGTGTACGGGCCGCTGCCCGGAGATTGACCGAAGCCAGGAAGATCCGGCACGATCACCCGGTACTGCCGCCCGAGTGACTCAAGCTGCTCGTGAAAGATCCTCCCATCCAGAGGAAAGCCGTGAACCAGCACAACCGCCCGACCAGTCCCTCGTTCCGTGTGATGCATGCAGGCCATTGGAAAAGGATAGTCGCCGGCGCTGGTGCTTGCCACTTCCTTCACACGGTCGTATGAAGATTGCAGAGGAAAATGAGCGTAGACACCCCGCAGCCGAAGCTGACCGATGTCGTTGACCGCGCGATTCTCCAGGAGATTCAGGACAGCTTTGCCGCTGTCGCGGGTGTCCGCGCAAGCATTTTCGATGCCGATGGCCGGCTTCTGACACAGCCGACCCCTACCCGCGAGTTCATTGCCCGCCAACGCTCCATCGCAGAGACCGAAGCCCGGGAGGGCCCCCAGAAAGAGGGGCGTGAATATGTCGCGCCCATCCAGATCGGATCGATGCGGTTCGGGACGATCCGCATGAAGCTGGTTGCAGCGGAAATCGACGATCAGGCTTTGCAGCAGCTGGCCCAGAAGTTCGGGCTTGACGCGAAGCGGCTCAAGGCCATTCACTCCAGCCTGAATCGTCTGAGAGACAACCGCCCCGCGGCGATCCAGTTCCTGTATCTACTGGCCAATGCGATTGCCAAAATCGGATATCAGGAATACCTGCTGCGAAAACGGCTGGACGAGCTGGAAGCGATCTACAACGTCACTTCCCTGCTGAGCGAGTCGCGGGACCTGCAGAGCGTGCTGCAGCGTACCGTGGAAGTCGCCTGCGACGTCACCGGCGCCAAGGGCAGCTCCATTCGACTGCTGGATCGGGAATCCAGCGAGCTGACCCTCGAAGCGTCCCATGCCCTCTCGCCGCAATATCTGCGAAAAGGGCCGATCCGGCTGTCCGAATCGGCCGTGGATCAGGAGGCGCTTTCGCCTGCGGGAATCTGCTACGTGGAGGACATGGCCTCCGATCCGCGAACGATCTATCCTGAGGCCGCCCGCAACGAGGGAATTGTCTCCGAGCTGGCCATCGGCATGAGATACAAAGGAAAACCGATCGGGGTTCTGCGGGTGTACGCGGGCCGGCGGATGCAGTTTGAGCCTCAGCAGATTGACCTGCTGCGCGCGATCGCCGCTCAGGCAGCGGCGGCGATTGAGAACACCCGGCTGCACGAAGAGCGCCTGGCGGCCGAGCAACTGGAGAAGCAGGTAGCCCTGGCGGCCAGCCTGCAACGCCGCCTTCTGCCGCGCGATCCTCCCTCCGTGGAAGGCATCGAGTTTTCCAGTGTATATGTGCCCTGCTACGAGCTCGGCGGCGACTTTTACGATTTCATCCCGTTTCCCGATGACAATGTGGGAATCGTCATCGCCGATGTCGCCGGAAAAGGCGTACCCGCGTCGCTGATCATGGCTTCGGTGAGATCGGCACTTCGCGCTCAGGTGGATAACCTCTACTACCTCTACGAGGCGCTGCACCGGCTCAACGTCATGCTGCATCGCGACACCGAACCCAGTGAGTTCGTGACCCTGTTCTATGGCGTGGTTGACGCGCGGAATCGACGCCTGACCTACTGTTCGGCGGGGCATCCTCCGGGACTGCTGCTCCGCCACGGGGAAGTACGCGAGCTGGATACGTTCAACACGGTGCTCGGGGTCAACCCCGATGAGCAGTTTCAGCAGTCGATTCTGGAACTCCAG
>JAVQWE010000080.1:0-8940 GCA_033579175.1 Phycisphaerales bacterium
CCCTGCAAGTGGAGCCATGGCGTGATACGGCGGTGGGGCTTCGTGGCCCGGCGGTGGGGGAGCTGATGTCGGCGTTCGTGAAGACCTGGCGGTACATTCAGCGGAGCGGGAGAGTTTCCCAATGTGAGCACATGGCGGAAACGCCGGGTCTGGATGTGGTGGGCACCGCTCCGAGCCTCCGGAGCAAGGTTCGCGACCGCTACCGGGCGTTGGCGCGATCGGCTGAGCGGTCGATCCAACTGACGATGGCCTATTTCGCGCCGGACGACAGCCTGGTGGACGAACTTACCGCCGCCGCCGGGCGGGGGGTGAAGGTGCAGTTGATGATCCCGGCCAAAAGCGATCTGCCGATTCTCACTCATGCTGCCAGGAGCTTTTACGAGCGACTGCTCAGGTGCGGGGTCGAGATTTATGAACGGGAACATGTGGTGCTTCACGCCAAGACCATGGTGGTGGATGGGCAGGTGAGTGTCATCGGGTCGACGAACCTGGACTACCGAAGCATTGAATACAACCTGGAATTGTCGGTGGTGATACGAAGCCCCGAATTCGGTGAAAAGATGGGGTTGCTGTTTGAGAACGACGTGCGCTACTCCCGCAGAATCTGCCCGGAAGAATGGCGTCGGCGGCCGATCCGCGACCGGCTGGGGCAATGGGCGGTGAGTCGGGCGCGGTATCTTCTATAATTTCGTGGGCGTGACGGTCCCGATTGCCCCGCAACCAGCCGCGGGGAACGGGCGGTGCGCGCCGGTTCCCTTCAATCAACCCGGGAACTCGCCGGAGAACACCTCCACGGCCGGACCGGTCTTGTAGACGTGATTGTCGCTCTGGCGCCATTCGATGCGCAGCTCTCCCCCCGGCAGGTGTACGCGAACGTTCCGCTCGAGGCGTCCGGTGAGCACTCCCGCCACCACCACCGCGCAGGCACCGGTTCCGCAGGCCAGCGTCGCGCCACTACCGCGTTCCCAGGTCCGCATCGTCACCTCGTCCCGCGACAATGCCCGCGCAAAATGAACATTCACGCGCTGCGGAAACGCCGGATGATGCTCGAACCACGGGCCGATCTCCGAAAGGGGAACCGTTTCCACCGGCCCGAATATCACAGCATGTGCGCTGCCCATCGACAGGCAGCTCATCCGCTCCAGGCCCAGTTGGTGCAAACTGCCGGGTGGCGCCGGGGGGCGGCAGGCCAGCGTTGAACCGATGGGAACATCGAGGACGGGCTGATCGGACGCGATGCCATCGATCTGCACGGGAATCCGCCCGGATTCGAGGATCGGTTCATCCATGTCTACGGTCGCTGAAGCAACTTTGCCGAAGGAATCCAGGTGCAGGTCGATGGAGAGAATCCCGCGGAGGGTTTCGACGCGCAGAGGGTTGTTGCGCGACAGCCCGTGATCGAAGACGAACTTGGCCATCGCCCGCAGCCCGTTGCCGCACATTGTTCCCTCGCTGCCGTCGGCGTTGAACATGCGCATCCGGGCGTCGGCCCGATCGCTGGGAAGCACCAGGATCAGCCCGTCGCTGCCCACGCCGAAATGCCGGTTGGACATACGGCGGGCCAGCTCGCTGGGGTCCGGGGGCACAGGCTGGTGAAAGCAATCGACGTACAGGTAGTCGTTGCCGCAACCGTGGAGCTTGGTGAAGCGGATCACCCCGAAAAGTGTATAGATTGAACGCCGGGCGGGGAATCGTCCGATAAATCGGCAGGCGTGCCGTTGGGAGCGGTCGCGCCCGGAGGACTCCCCGGATGGTCGCTTCACCCCCGCTTGCCACCCGACTCGCCGAAAGGAACTTCCGCCGGAATCTGGCTGCACTGGCTCAGGTCCAGCCTCGGGATGGCAGCGACGCCTGGCAAGGGGGAGTTTTCGGGCATCCGGATTGCCCGCTGCCGGGAGATTGGGAGCTGGTCTTTGCCCGGGATGGCTCGATCTCGGTCGTGGATCAAGCCGGGCGGTTCCACCGGGGCTGTTCGGTGCCTCTGCTGGCTGCGAGAGAGCAATTAGGGGCGATGAAGGTCAGCGGGGCATGCGGATGCCTTCTGGACCCCATGCACGCGGCGGCCCTTCGGGTGGTGCTGGATCGGCTTCGGCCGGAGCAATCGGTTATAGCGATCCTGCCGAACCTCGATGATGCGATGCTTCTGCTGCATTGCGACGATTTCTGCGCGGAAATCGCCGCTGGAAGGTGTTGGATTGTCGCCGGGCCGGATTGGCTCCAACAGTTGCGGAGTTGCCTGCTGGGGCAAGCCGGGTTGGCGATTCCCACCCAATTCATTCGCACATGTGATGCGGATGTGGCATCGACCGATGTTCTGATCGCCCGATCGCAGGCGTTATTTGGAGAAATTGCCGCCTGGCGCTCTCGTCGAGTGGGAGAAATCCGTGAACACAGTCGCCATCCCTCCAACGAGCTGCGCCGGATCTGCCTGGTCGGGGGGCAGCGGTTCCGGCTGTGGAATGACTGGGCATTCATGCTCGCAGGGGTGATGTCGCGTGCGGGGCTGGAGGTTCGGGTTTTCGATACGGACAATCCACGGAACGCCACACCCTTGGCCTTGGCAGAAGCGGTCGCAGGGTGCGATGCGATTCTTTCTTCAGGGGTTTTACGAGCTGATCACCCGGGACCAGTCACGGCACAAATTCCCTGGATTACCTGGCTTACCCAGCCTCGCGAAATCCCGCCTTTTGACCAAGGCGCGGATGCGGCAATCGTGGTCGATCGATCGCTCTTCGATTCCCTTCGTTCGGCGGGCTGGCCGGAAGACCGAGTGATGGTTGCCGATTGGCCGGATGCCTCGGAATGGCTCCTCGACGACGCCTCCGGTTCTCCAGTGACTCCGCCGGCAATAGACGCCCCGGCGGCTCTCCTGGCCGACATCCCCCCGCTCAATCCCCCCTCGGACCTGGAGGAACTCTCCAGCCACCGGCTGTTGTGGGAGTTTCTCGCCCATCAGATGGCGCACGATCCGTTTGCCGCGTTTGATCGAGCCGAGCGACTCATCGACGACGGCATGCAACGGTATCAGATCGCCGGAGCCGGGCTGGACCGTCGGCGCTTCCTCGAGGAGCTGATCGTTCCGGCCTATGCGGTGGCGGTGGCGCGCATCCTGTGCCGTTCGGGGGTGCACTTGGCGCTTTATGGCCGGGGCTGGGATCAGTTTGAGGAACTGCTTCGATTCTGGCGCGGTCCGGTGCACAACCGCAGGGAATTCCGTTCCGCCGTCGCGGTCGCCCGCTGCCTGGTGCACGCCGTTCCATCGTCGCGCCCGCACCCGATCGACGCGACGGGGAGACCGGTGGCGCGATATCGCGAGGGTAAAGTCGCGGGGCTGCTCCGCGCCGTGCGGTCACCCACCCAGACAATCAAGCCGCGCCAGTCGCTCGTCGGAGCCGTACAACGCTTGTGGCAGGGCATCACGGCACGGCGGTGAATTGCCGGCCTGGGCGTCAGGCGTCAACGGGACGATCCTGAGGTTCAAGGCGGATGCCGCCGGCGGCAGCGGGGGGAGGATGATCAGCGCATTGCCGGTTACAGGTCGGTGCCGCTAGCATGCCTTTATGAGAGCGTTCTTGCTGTTGGCCGTTCTGCTGGCCCCCACTCCTGCATCGGCTTCGGAGCAGCCGGCGGAGCCGGTGCCGTCCGCCGAAGCACCGGGCACGCAGCCGGTCACGCTCGAGGCGCTTCGCGAGGCTCAACGGCAGCGATTGGTCGAATCGATGTCGAGCCTCTCCGCTCTGCCACCGGCGCGCCTGGACGAAGTGTTGCGGCTTTCCCTTCGCGACGGGCTGTTCGAAGTCGAATGTCCGCTGGGAAGCACCGGGGGAGTCCATCGAATCGAACTGACAGACCTGCCCGGCCTCGCTCAGATCAACTGCGGCGCCGATGAGCAGTCCGGCTCACGGTGGATCGAGTGGCAGCACTCGGAATTCGAAACTCCCGAAGCGGTCGTAACGCTCCTGCAGGTGTTCGCGCGCGACAACTATCTGCAGATCGCCGCCGATTTCGTCGGCCCGCAGCGGAGCGGCAACATGCAGTTGATCCAATCCCCCCGCAATCCGGGGGAAGACAGCCACCCGCACGAGCAGGTGCGGTTATACGTGCAGAGCTTCGCCGGATCCGAGGAAAACATCATCGAGAGGGTCTCCCTGCAAGCGGCCAATTTCCCGGAACTTCTGCGGCAGCACCGGTCCGAGGTGCTGCGGCATGTGATCTCACCGCTGGCCCGTCGGAAGCTGCACCGCGCCATTCTGACCACGCCGCTCCAGCGCGCCTGGCTGGTGCTGGAGACAGCCGACCCTCCGCCGCAGGTCGCCGGCCGGGTGGCTGAGCTGGTCCACCAGCTGAATGCCGAAGCCTACTCCGCCCGTCGTGCCGCCGCCGACGAATTGGCGAAGCTGGGTCCGGCCGGGGCATTGGCCCTTCGACGGGTGGATCGCGCCCGGCTTTCGGAGGAGCAGCGACAGGCGATCGAAACCATCCTGGCCGGCTACGGCGAGCTGTCGGAGTCGCAGCGGGCCGAGCTGGCTTCCGATCCTCTGTTTCTCATCGGAGTCCTTTACAGTGAGGAGCGCCCGCTCTGGCCGACGGCCATCGAGCGACTGATGCAGTGGCGGTCGATCCCCTCGATGACGGGGTCGGTTGGCGATGCCGAACAGGTCCGGCAGATGGCCGATGCGTGGCTTGGGCAGCTGATCGCCGAGCTCCCGACGTCGCAGCCTTCTGAAACCCCCATGGACCGGGGAATGTGAGATAACTCACACAGTGGCCAGTTGTCGACGCGCCTGCCCCTGGTGACGAGCGCCGATCCAGTTACGGATCGCCGCCGTCTCCTGTTCCCACCCGGCCGAAATACGCCTTCGGAGAAATTCCTCGAAAAGCCCGTCCAGCACTTGTCCGAACTGCCGCAGCAGGGCTATGCGCTCCTCGAAAAGCACACGGGGGGTGTCTGCCTCGGGCACTTCCGGCAGCTTCAGTCCGCTGATGGCCAAGGTCTCGGCCGCGAGGGTAAAGGTGAACTGCGCTCCAGCGGATTCGATGGTCAGCCCAGCCTTTCGGGGTATCTTGCCGGTTCGCAGCGCCTCGAAAGCCTCGGGCATGCCGGCCGGACCCGTCGAACGCAACGATGCCCTGCCGGTGGCGCCATAGACGCAATCCAGGTCCAGCACTTTCTCGAACATCACCGCGATTTCCCGCCCGTTGACCGTCAGGAAGCCCTCTGCCCTCGCGGTGGCATGCCAGAGCCAGAGCAGAAACTCGTTGCCCAAGTAGTCGCGCGATTCGGAAAGACGCGCCGTCCACGGATATTCCGGCCGCTGCTCCGGTCCCTCCGGACCTGCAACAAATGCCGTGGGGCGGACATCTTCGGTATCACGCCGACGACCGCGAGCTTCCAGCAGCCGCCGGGCCAACGCGCCGGCCGAAAGCGGTTCCAGCGACAGCCCGAACGTCCGTTCGAACAACTCGCGAAGTTTCGGCTCGGCCGACGCATGGACCGTTGCCATCACAGTGGCCGACGGCAGGTCCCACAGCACAGGATACAGTCTGCTGCGGCGGTATTTGCCGGAGCGAAGCTCTTGCTCGAGCCTTCGTCGGACGGCGCGCCGAGTCTCCAGCTTCTGAACCCGCGAGATCAGTCCCCCCGGGTTGGCCGCCGTCGCTGCGTCGTCTTCCAGCATTTGGAAGGCACGCTTGATTTCCGCGGGCACACGGTTGGTGTCGATCCGAAGTCCGACGTGCAAGGCTTCGGCAAAGACGTTGTTTTCGAACGTGATGGTCGCATCGAGGACGTGCCGCCCGCCAGTCCAGCCATAATCGGCCTCTTCCGGAAGGCTCGGCTCGGCAGGTCGGATCGAATGCTCCATCACGGCATCGAGATGCGCTTGTTCAAACTGCAAAGGGCCTTGGCCGACGACGGTGTATCGTCGGAACGCAACCACTCCGGAATCAAAGGGCATGAGCGGCAGGGTACGGGCGCCGGCTTAGGAAGGCCAAGCCGTGCCGACGGGTGTGAACAGGATTCGCCCAAGTTATCCCCGCCTCGTCCACAAACACCACCCCGGCGCGGGGGGCGTGCCCACTTCCTCTGCCTGCCCGGCGCGGCGCACGTCAAATCACCCCGCATTGGCCACGACTACGGGATTGTTCTAGAATCTTTCCATCGTGACCGCCGGCGAACCATCTTCCGGTGGCAACCGCCTTGCGGCAGAAACCTCGCCTTATCTGCTGCAGCACGCCCGGAATCCCGTGGACTGGTATCCGTGGGGGCCGGAAGCCTTCGAACGCGCGCGCCGGGAAGACAAACCCATCTTCCTCTCCGTCGGCTACTCCTCGTGCTACTGGTGCCACGTCATGGAACGGCAGAGCTTTCAGAACCCCGCCGTGGCGGCCGTCATGAACCAGCACTTCGTCAACATCAAGGTCGATCGGGAGGAACGGCCGGACGTGGATCAGCTCTACATGACCGGGGTGCAGATTCAGACCCGGCACGGGGGCTGGCCGATGAGCGTCTTCCTCACTCCCGACCTGCAGTATTTTTACGGGGGCACGTATTTTCCCCCGCGCGACGCCTTCGGTCGGCCCGGATTTCTTTCCCTTCTGACCGCCATTGCCGACGCCTGGCGCAACCGCCGCGAGGAGGTGAACCGATCTGCGGCCGATTTCACCGAGATGCTGCGGAAGCTGGCGCGCACCACGCGCCCCCCGTCACCGGTGACGCTGGATGCCCAGAGCCTGGTTTCGCTGATCGACCGCTCCACCGAGGATTTTGACTATGAGAACGGCGGCTACGGCGCTGCCCCGAAATTCCCCCGGCAGACGCTGCTGGAGCTGATCCTGGAAGTCACCCGGGAAGATTCCCCGCTGGCTGCGGCGATCGCCGCAAAAAAGCCCGAGCTGGAGTATCAGCTCACGCGCTCGCTGAACGCGATGATGTACGGCGGGCTGCGCGATCAGCTCGGGGGGGCATTTCACCGTTATGCCACAGACGCCAGATGGCAGATCCCGCATTTTGAGATCATGCTGTATGACAATGCGATGCTCGGATGGATTTACGCCGAAGCGTCGCAGCGCTTCCAGGAGCCGCGGTATCTGAAGGTCGCGCGCCGCCTGTTTGATTTCATCCTCCGCGAAATGACCTCTCCCGACGGCGCGTTTTACACCGCCTTCGATGCCGAAGTGGATGCTCAGGAAGGGCTCAGCTATCTGTGGACGCGGCACGAAGTGGAATCGCTGCTGAACCGGCAGGAATCCGAGCTGTTCTGCCGCGTGTATGGCTTGGATCAGGGCCCGAATTTCGGCGATCCACACGCTGGCGGCATCCGTGACAAGAACGTGCTGTTTGTGGCTGATCAGCGACGGTTCTACTCGGAGGAAGTGGAGCTGGCGGGCATCCGATCCAAACTGCTGAGCGCCCGTGCCAGACGCAAACAGCCGCTGTTGGATACCAAGATCATCACGAGCTGGAACGCACTGATGATCCGCGCCCTGGCTCACGCGGGAAAGGTTCTGAAAGAGCCCCGCTACCTGGCGGCGGCCGAAAAGGCGGCGCGGTTCCTGCTGGAACACCATCGACTGGAAGACGGCACGATCCTTCGCTGCAGCCGTGACGGTGCGGGCCGGATCCGGGGATTCCTCGACGATTATGCCTTCCTGGCCCATGCGCTGCTTGCACTTCATGCGGCCTCCGGCGACGAGCACTGGCGCCAGACCGCCCGGCAGATCGCCATTGAAACCATGCGACGTTTTCATGATGATCAGGACGGTGGGTTTTTCTTCAGCGATGCCAGCGCCGACGACCTGATCATCCGCCAGAAGGTCGCCGGCGACAGCCCGCTGCCTGCCGGCGCCGCCGTTGCAGCCCGCGTGTCGCTTGAACTGGGTGATGTACAAACGGCCCGTCGCACGGTCGAGGCATTTACGGATCAGGTGATGCAGCATGCCGGCAGCATGAGCGCCATGATCGGCTTGATCGTCGATCTGCTGCGCCTGGAGCCGGCGATTCACGTGGCGCCCGCCGCCGAAGCCTCCCGGCCGGTGCCGACCTCCCCGCAGGAGCCTGTTCTAGCCAGAGCCGTGCAGACGGCACCCGATCTGATCGAGGTCAGCCTGCGAATCGAGCCGGGATGGCACATTCAGGCGAACCCGGCCTCCTCGGGGCTGACTGCCACGGCGCTCTTTCTGCCGGTGGGCGTGGAGGGGATCATCGAATATCCGGAGCCGCTGCGTTATCGCGCGCCGTTTGCCGATCGGGAGATCAGCGTTTACTCGGGGGAGGCGCGGATCACCGTGAAGCTGGGCGCGCCCGTCTGGCTGGTGGGAACCGAGCTCCCGCTGACCTATCAGGCGTGCAGTGACCAGGCCTGCCTTGCCCCGCGAAATCTGCGCGTTCGCGTGGAAAATCCCCCCCGATTCTGAAAAATGTTGTGAATCTGGGTCAGCGCGCCGCGCTGTGGCGCGCCGGACAGCGCAGCGCGGGGGGTATATAGGGAGCAGCGCGTCGGCAGCAAGGGCTCGTCCGTCGCGCGGCTCCGAACGGAGGACCGTCATGCAACTTCGGTTCGGTTGGAGGGTGCTGCGAGAGTGCGGTTTGCACCACCGGACGGGAGTCTCGGGCGCCCGCTCGCTCGCGTCGCGCTTGAGCGAAATTGTGCGGAATTGTGCACTTTTCTCGAATGCTTGTGCACCGCAACAAAGACTGCACTATCGAAAATTTCATAACCTGGAGCTGCTCCGGTGAAGCGAATCGACCGATACACCCCCGTTTCTGTCCATGTTGCCGACGAACTCCCGGGCCGATCGAACGTGGTCCTGCCGGTGTTGGGAGAGCAGCAACCGCGGGTGCTGGCGGGGGGGTTGCCGGGTGAGGTGTCCCGGGCCGTCGAGCTGGTCCTGTCGGCCGGGGCGGCTCCGAAAAAGACGGGTGAGATCGTCACGCAGGTG
>JAVQWE010000081.1:0-8921 GCA_033579175.1 Phycisphaerales bacterium
CGTGCGCTTCGGCAAACCCCGACGGGGGAGAAGTGTCGATGACCAGGTGTTGCTGCGCCACCTGAGGCAGGCGCCGCGGGTCAATGGCCGAGACGGGGGCAAGCTCACGAATCAGCGTCGGGCCGACCTTGTTCACGCGCTTCATCACGCCGAAATAGAAGGGGGTTTCCGGCTGATCGGCCAGGATGTATTCGACGAATCGGGCTTCGTCGGTGAATTGCAGAGCGGGGTTGAACAGGCGCTCGTAGCCCACCGTCGTGGAGGGAACCGCCCCCAGGCCTTTGCCGCAGGCACTGCCGGCCCCGTGAGCGGGCCAGACCTGCAGATAATCCGGCAGGCTCAGGAACTTCCGCATCGAGTGGAACAACTGACGCGCGCCAGCCTCGGCGCTGCCGACGACACCGGCGGCGGTTTCCAGAAGGTCCGGCCGGCCGATCGATCCGACGAAGACGAAATCTCCGGTGAAGATTCCCATCGGAGCATTGGCCCCGCCACCCTGATCGGTCAGCAGAAACGAGATGTGCTCGGGGGTGTGCCCTGGCGTGTGCAGCACCGTCAGCTTCACCCCACCGATGTGAAACTCATCGCCATCCTTGAGCAACCGGCTCTCGTGGCGTCCTGCAAACTGATATTTCCAGTCTGCAGGGCCTTCGTCGGAGAGATACAGTTTCGCCCCTACGCGATCGGCAAGCTCACGGGAGCCGGAGACGAAGTCGGCGTGGATGTGCGTTTCGGCCGCCGCGACGATCCGCAAGCCCTCCGCAGCTGCGGCGGTCAGGTACGGTTCCACGTTTCGACCGGGGTCGATCACGATTGCCTCGCCGCTCCGTTGACACCCGACCAGGTAGGACGCATGGGCCAAGGCCCTGTCATAGAAGGATTTCAGCAACATCGCGGCCTCCTTTTGCAATGCAGACCAACATCCACTCAGTGGCAACCCCCTGCGGGGGATGACGCGCACGACCCGGCTTCGGTCGCGCCGGCGGAGGATTCATCACCTCCGGCAGCCGGCACGCGCACCTGGTTCCACGGCATCCGGGCCAGCAGCATCGCCATCCCGCAGGTGTCGGTGATGCCGGCGAAAACCAGCCCGGCTCCGACAAACGCACAAAGTCCGATCCATAACGGATGCACGAAGTAACCGAGGATGGCTCCGATCAACACCATCGAGCCGGCGGCAATCCGCACCTGCCGCTCGAGCGAAATGGCCTTTTTGCCCCGGTTTACGGGGAGTCCTTGTTCCACCCACGCCAGCATCCCGCCGGTCACGTTCACCACATTCGTGAACCCGGCGGCGATGAGCCTCTCGCAGGCCTGTTTGGCGCGGCTGCCAGATCGGCAGATGAAATACACCGGCTGGTCTGCTGCCCCACGTCGGAGGCGCATGACCTGCTGGGGATCCAGCTCCGAAAGGGGCAGATTCCGGGCGAAGGGGCAGTGCACTTCCCGGAATTCCAGCGGGGTGCGCACGTCAATCAGGTCCACCGGCTCGCCAAGGCGCACCTTTTCAGCGAGGGCATCGGGGGTGATGGTTTTCAGTTCCATAGGCAAGCTCCTTTCAACAAAAGCCCCAATCCATTCCATGAAACAATCCGATCAGGACGCGCTCACTCCGACTGCTCGGACCCGAATCGCTCCCGGATGCACGCCATGAACTTCGCCAGACAAGGCTCGTCGATCTGGTAGTAAACGTGTTTCCCTTCCCGAACCGCCTTGAGCAGGCCGCATCGCTGCATCAGCTTCAGGTGCCCGGACGCGTGGTGGCTGGGGATCTGGCAGGCGGCAGCGATCTGGCCGACGGTGTGCCGCTCGCTCAAGAGCATTTCAACGATTCGCAAGCGCAACGGATGCGCTAACGTCCGGAGGCATTCGGCCGCTGCAGAAAGAGCGTCGCGATTCAGTGTCAGAGTCTCTCCCATGTCGTTTATCCTTCATATCATAATACGATGATACAATGATGTTGTCAAGTCATGATTAGATGATTTATGGCGGATTAGATGGGCTACAGCGGATCAAGAGTGCACGAACCTTATTTTACCCTAACTCTTGACGCGGAAGCTGGAACCCGGGCGACGTTGAAACCCCTTGGCCGACAGCTCTGGCGTCTTGGAAACTGAGCAGAGGCTACCAAAAGCTGCCGCAACCGGCTGACGCGCGTTGACCCCAACCGTCCTGCTGCCCCGGGGCCAGTTGTTGCAGCCAGGGGAGGCAGCCTGCCGCACGGGGCTGTTGCCCGATTCCTACCATCGGATCGCTGCCAGAAGGGCCGGCTCGTTCACACGCCACGCCTCGTCGCCACTCTGGTTTCGGGGCAATTCCAAGGTGACGGTGGGGATCTGCAGATCGATCCCCGCATAACTGCCGAGCGATCCGGGGGTCGGATAGCCGATCGTTGCGGTCACCGGATATCCGTTGTGGGCATGCATGGCACGCGCCACCGGCTCGGCCGGACCGTCGTAGTTATTGCACTCCCGGCCGCCTCGAATCGAGTGAATCGAGATAATCAAGGAAGGCTTCAGCTCTGCGATCGCTGCGAGAATTGCCCGGGTCTCTGGTTCGCTGGCAGGCGCGGAGGCAGCGTTGTATCCCCTCGGCCCGCCCGGTCGATAGTTGCGCGCCGGGAAATTGCGGTTCAAATCCACCCCGCGGGCATTCGTCCGCGTCCGGCGCCAGTAGCCGTCGGGATTGGCCACTTCAATGATCGCCACCGTCTTGCCCGCTGTCAGCTCCGGTCGCTCCCGCAGTCGCGCCATGAGCTTGCGGGTCAGGTCCACGCTGGTGACCTCGTCACCGTGAATGCCCCCCAGAATCAGCACTGCCGACGATCCTGCACCGAAGTACTCGATCTCAATCGGACGACCGAGCCGACTGGTTCCGAGGATTTCGCGTCGCGGCCGATCCGGCATTGTCTGACGATTCTCCGGATCACCCGGTGGTTGCAGGGCTGCACACCCGTACATCAACAGCGCGCTGGTCAGAGTGGTGACCATGGCCCCCAGCGGACGGGCACATGCGAGGATACCCGGTTGGTTCGGCATTGCGGTTTCGGACCCGGGCGACTTGTATCCGATCGTTGCTCCCGTCGAAAGCGACGGATTGTGCGGCGCCTTGTGCACCGCACAAGGGATCGGGCGTTGCCGGCCTCCGAAGTGAGCATTGACAACGAACGCTCCCGGCTGGCGATCGCCTGAGGCAGGCGCTGCTGACCGGGCGATGCGGATTTGACCGATCCAGACGCGTTCTGACGACGTTCAGGAAGGGGGAAGGCTGGCGCCGGAGGCCGCACCGATGCTGCGATGACGCTTTGCCGTTGGCTGCTTCGTCGCGGGGGCATCCTCGTCGCGCGACGGCTGCATTCCCCGGGCCATGGCGATCACGCCCGTGCGGGCCATTTCCTTGATTCCATAAGGCGAAATCAGCTCGATGAACGCCTCAATCTTGGCTTCCGGACCCGAAAGCTCAATCATCAGGCTGCTGCGGGCGATGTCGATCACCTTGCCGCGGAAGAGGTTCACCAGTTCAACGACCTCGGCCCTCTTGTCCGGTCCGACACTGACGGTGATGATCGCCAGATCGCGCTCAACATACGCCGTGCCCGAAAAATCCCGCACCTTCACGACGGGTACAAGTTTTGCAAGCTGCTTGCGGCACTGTTCGAGGGTGTTGTCGTCGGCATCAACCACGACAGTCATGCGCGAGATGTTCGGGTCTTCCGTCCGTCCGACCACCAGCGAATCGATATTGAAGCCTCGGGCGCTGAACAGGCCGGAAACCAGCGAAAGCACGCCGGGTTCGTTAATCACGGTGGCGGTAATCACATGTCGGGGCATACACTTGGTCCCTCACGGCTGAGTGCCCCGATTGTACGCCAAATCCTGAGGTTTGCGAACCACCGTTTGCCCCGCGGGGCGATTTGACGCTTCTGCGGAAGCAGCGGAAACTGCCCGCATGCAACGTCGCACCCTTGCCCCTTTTGCCGGGATCATGGCCGCGCTGTTGCTGATTCCGGGGACGGGCTGCAAATCCCGTACCTACCTGATTGCCACGCCAACGCTCTGTCAGGCCGACGCCATCCGCCAGATGTGGCAGGCGTTCCCGGAGGATTCCCGCACGGTCGAACTGGACCTGCTTTATGCCGCAGACCGCGATGTCGTGAAGCGCTCGGAACTGACCGGTGTGCAATACGGCTCGGGCCGTTCGGGGCATCTGGCGATCGGTTCGGCGGTGGTCAGCTTTCAGCCGGAGGTTACCTGGGATCAGCTCACGGAATTCTCCACGCAGGCGCGACGTCGCGGTCGCCTGGCACTGACGCTGAAATCCGCCACCGAATTCGGAGTCCTGGCCGTGCCTTTAGATGAGATGGTGGTGGCCGACGGCCGATATGTCCTGCCCCCCAAACAGACAGCGCTGCTGGCCGAGGGAAAGCAGAAACTGCATCAGGAGCTGGCCCGTCGGCTGGCGCGTACGCCGTACAAAGACGTCTACCTGTACGTTCACGGATTCAACAACACGTTCGAGGATGCGGTTTTCCGGCTGGCCATGGTCTGGCAGATGGCGGGCCGCCCGGGGGCGCCCATCGCCTACACCTGGCCTGCCGGCCGCGGCGGGCTCACCGGGTACGCCTACGATCGCGAGTCGGGGGAGTTCACCGTGTACCACCTGCGGAAGTTCATCGAAGCCCTGGTGGAATCGCCCGACGTGCAACGCCTGCACATCATTGCCCACAGCCGCGGAACCGATGTGGTCTGTACCGCGTTACGCGAGCTGAATCTGCAACACAAGAAACCGGACGACCGTTCGTTCGTGCAACGGAAACTCAAGCTGGAAAACCTCGTGCTGGCCGCTCCTGACCTCAGCCCCGATGTCTTTGAACAGCGCGTGGCGATCGAGGATCTGCACCTGATCGCCCGTCGCGTCACCGTCTATCTCTCGCGCACCGACATCGCGCTGCGCGCCGCGGCGCTGCTGTTCGGCGGACGCGACCGCGTCGGCAACCTCACCCCGGAGAAGTTCACAGCCGACGCCCGCTCCAAGCTGTCCCAGCTTCGAAACTTCTCGCTGATCGAATGCAACGTCAGCGGCTTCTCCAGCAGCCATGATTACGCGTTCTCCCACCCGGCCGTTCTCAGCGACATGATCCTGCTGCTGCGCGACAACCGCGACCCCGGCGCGGAGCACGGCCGACCCCTGGAAAAGGCCTTCGACGGGGTCTGGCGGATTTCCAACCACTACCTGCGGCAGGTCAACCTGCCCTGAGCCGTCGCCGGCGAAATCGAGGGGGCTCAGCGGCGGGGGGCGTGCCGGCGTATGGCCTCGATGAGGGTATCCGGATCGAACGGCTTGGTCAGGTATTCGCTGGCACCGCATTCCAACCCGCGACGCCTTGACTCGGGGGTATTCAACGCCGTGAGCATCAGAATCGGCACCTTGGCGGTGGCGGGGGAGGCTCGAAGCCGTCGGCAGACCTCAAAACCGTCCAGATCGGGCAGCATGAGGTCCAGGATCACCAGCGCCGGGGGACGGGACTGAACCTCCCGAAGCGCCGACTCCGCATCCCGGGCCGGTCGGTACTGGAATCCCGCCAGTTGCACATAAGCCCCCAGAAGCTCGTTCAGCACGCTGTCGTCTTCGACCACGAGGATGTCGCCGTTCCCGTGCACGGTGGTTCAGGAAAAGATTTTAGCGGCGCGCCGGCCGGGTCATCGGATAAAATGCGCCGCAGACACCCCGCCTGAATCGGAGCAAGATCATGAAACCCAATCTCCCTGAGCCCTCCCAGTGCCTGCACGCCATTCAGTTGTACCTGAGCCTCGCCTACGACTCCGACCCTTCAACCACCGTGCTCTCCCAGGTAGAAACGCTACGCAGCTGGCCCGGGGGCATTTATGATTCGCCGATCTTCGCGCGCATCGGTCATCCGATCGTCCAGCGATACAGCATCCGACTGGGCAACCGCTTCTACCCCCACATGAAGTTCGTGCTGGAGCTGGCGCCGGGTGGACAGCAATACCTCTTCCGGGCCGACACCCACGACCGACACGTCTGCCCACCCCCGGGATCGAAAGAACACGTGGCCTTCTGTGAGTTGATGAAGAAGAATCAGGCGATCGCGGAAAAGATCGAAGCCGCCTGGGCCGAGGCAGGCCTGCCCACGTTCAAAACATTCCTGAAAGACGACCTTGCCCGTCGCACCTCCGAAGGTCAATAGCCGCCGGGAAGGACCATCCGCCGTGAAGCCACGCCATACCATTCTCGTTGTGGACGACGAGGCCGACGTCGTCAAAAGCGTGCAGGACCTGCTGCGGCTGGACTATCGCGTCCTGGGGTGCACCCGCGCGTCCGAGGCCATGGAAATCCTCCGCCGCGAGGAAGTGCACGTGGTCATGACCGATCAACGCATGCCCGAAACAACGGGCGTCGAACTGCTGCATGACATCCGCGGGGACTATCCCGATGCCATCCGGCTGTTGTTCACCGGCTATGCCGACATCCGCGCCGTGATCGATGCCATCAATCAGGGCAATGTCTATCGTTACATCACCAAGCCCTGGGACCCGGAGGAACTTCAGACCGTTATCCGCGATGCCTGCGCGCATTACGATCTTCTGGTGGAACGGCGGCGGCTGACGGAGGCACTGCAGCAGAAGAATCGCGATCTTGAGCAGGCCAACGCCCAGCTCCTGGAAGCCAACCGGCTCAAGAGTTCGTTCATTCAGGTCGCCAGTCATGAGCTGCGCACACCGCTGGCCATCCTGCTGGGCCTGTCAAAGCTGGCCCTGCGGCAGCCGGAAATGCCCCGGGGTCTCCGCGAGCTCCTGGAGCGCATGGACCGCGCCGCCGATCGGCTCAACCGGCTTGTGGATCGGATCATCACCCTCCTGGCGGCTGAACGATTCGAACTCTCTTTGGACCGGCAGGAAGCGGAAGTCGCCCCGCTGCTGCGGCAGGCGGCGGATGATGTCCGCCCGTTCACCGAGTTGCGTAGTCAGCCCTTGCACGTGGATGTTCCCGATGACCTGGGGCGCATGTCGCTGGATCCTGCCAAGATCCGCGACAGCCTCAATCACCTGCTGCTCAACGCCGTCAAGTTCACCCCGGATGGCAACCCCATCACCCTGCGCGCCCGCCGCGGGGAAAATGGCCAACTGGTCGTTCAGGTGATCGACACCGGCTGCGGCATCGACCCCGAGAGCCTCCCGCGGCTGTTCACCCCGTTTTTCACCAGCTTCGACGTTTCGCGGCACAGCTCCGGCGAATACGAATACGGCAAACGCGGACTGGGACTGGGTCTGAGCGTGGTCAAAAGCTTTACGGAACTGCACGGCGGCACGGTTTCCGTGGAAAGCCAGCCGGGCAAAGGGGCTCCCTTCACGATGACCATCCCGACCCTGCCCGGCCCGCCCTCAGGTTGATTGCCGACGGCGGGGGTCGGGCGCGGCGCGAGGCTGCGTCGGCCGACGGCGCCGCCGGGTGATCCCCCGCCAAAGGACCGCAACAGAAATCGCCAAGCCGCATGAACCGATCCTCTCGAACCTTCCTTCGCAGGCACCTGCCGGTGGTGCTGACCCTGTGTGCGGGCGTGGGGCTTTCTCTTGCGCTGTTCGTGCAGGCACGTCAGGCGGAGCTGCGCAACCTCCAGCTTGCCTTCGACAGCCGAGGCAACGCCATCGAGAACGCCGTCAGCAGCCTCGTGGCGGCGTACCTTGAGGCAATCCATTCGATCGCGGGGTTCTACGCGGCCTCCCATCAGATCGACCGGCACGAATTCGCCGCCTTCACACAACGAATGCTCCGGGAGTATCCCGGCATCCGGATGCTGGGCTGGGCTCCCCGGATTGAACGAACCCGGATCGCGGCGCACGAAGCGTCGGCCGTCGCTGAATTCCGGCTGGAGCCGGGGTATCAGGTCCGGGCGGCGGCAGATGGGGGTTTCTGGGTGTTTCCGATCCTTTTTGCCGAACCGTCGGCGCGAAACCGCAGCCTGTTGGGGCTTGACCTGGGGTCTGTGTCGGGGGCATTCCCTACCATCGACCGTGCCATCGAGCGTGGCGTGTTGGGAGTCACGGGCCCGGTGGAGGTGGCCGGGATGCAATTCGATTGCATGATCGCGCTGCCCGTGTACCGCAAAGGGGCGCCGACCTTCAACAACGGCCAGCGTCGGCAGAATCTTGAAGGGCTGATCATCGGGATGCTGGCTTTCTCCCCGATGCTCTCGTCCGGGCTGCGATCGGTCGACCTCTCCGGGCAGGTGGTGCGGCTCCGGGAAGACCCCGACCAAGGGGGCGCGATACTTTTCAGTTCCGCCGACGGGCACATCGATCCTCCCCCCGCAGCAAGCCCCCTGGCGCCGTGGCAACGCAAGATTTCGATCGGCAACCGCGACTGGGTGCTGCAAGGCGATCCCACCCCCGGTTATCTGGATGCCAATCCCCTTCGAGGCCCGTGGTTAGCGCTTGGAGCCGGGCTGATATGCAGCACCCTCGCGGCCGCTTATGTGAACTCGCTTACCGGGCGCGCCGAGGCCACGCGCCGACTGGTGGAGTTGCGTACGGCGGAATTGCGACAGAGCGAACAGCGGCACCGAGCGGTGGTGGAGCAGGCAGGGGAAGGAATCACGTTGGTGGACGCGCAGGATTTGCGCCTTCTGGAAGTCAATCAGGCTTTCGCCCGCTTGCTGGGCTACGAGCGGCACGAGCTGGTGGGTCGTCCGATTGCCGACTTCATTGTGGATACGCCCGAAGGGGTGGCCGCCCGGGCGGAACACACGCTGGTGAGTGGTCCGAATGTCACGCGCCGGCAATACCGCCGAAAGGACGGCACGGTGATTGATGTAGTCAAGAGCGCCACCGTGCTCGATCTGGGAGGAAAACGGGTGATCTGCACGGTCATCCACGACATCACCGAGCAATTGCGCGCTCAGG